>NZ_JUEI01000003.1:0-96722 GCF_000802655.2 Paenibacillus sp. IHB B 3415
GGATTTAGAGGGATTTATCCCTTTGATTTTCCCGTACCGCCCACTTGCGGGCGAATTCACTGGGATTCCTATCCCGAGAATAACTTCGTCCGTCAGACGAATCAGCTCCAAATTCCAAAGTAACTGACCCCCAACAGACGAATATCATAATTCCCAATATAACAAAAAACCTCCTTGCGGAGGTTTCAGCTAAAAATCTGATTTAAGGTGTCGGCATGCCGCCGTTAGCATTCAGAGTCTCGCCGCTGACATAACTGGATTCCTGGCTGGCCAGAAATACATAGGCCGGGGCCATTTCAGCCGGTTGGCCGGGACGGCCGAGCGGTGTTTTGGCTCCGAAATCCTTCAGCACTTCCTGCGGCTGTCCGCCGCTTACCTGAAGCGGAGTCCATACAGGTCCAGGTGCTACAACATTGACCCGGATCCCCTTGGCGGCTACCTGCTGAGCCAGCGATTTGCTGAAGGTGTTGATTGCGCTTTTGGTGGTGGCATAATCCAGCAGAATCGGCGCAGGCTCATAAGCCTGAATGGATGCAGTGTTAATGATCGTACTGCCCGGCTTCATGTGCTTCACCGCTGCTTTACAGAGCCAGAACAGCGCATATACATTGGTCTTGAAGGTTGCATCGAATTGCTCGGTGGTCAGATCAGCGATATCCGGTACAAACTGCTGCTTGCCGGCGATATTGGCCAGGATATCAATCCCTCCAAGCTCCTCTACGGCTTTGGCTATCAGCTGCTCGCAGTATTTCTCGTCCTTCAGATCGCCCGGTACGGCAACGGCTTTGCGGCCGGCTTCCTCCACCAGCTGGACAACTTCCTTCGCGTCAGCTTCTTCCTCCGGCAGATAGGCAAGAACCACATCAGCTCCTTCACGGGCAAAAGCAATGGCTACCGCCCGCCCGATTCCGCTGTCCGCTCCGGTGATCACGGCCTTGCGGCCGGTAAGCCGCCCGCTGCCGCGGTACGTTCCCGCCCCGTCATCGGGACGCGGGTGCATCTTCTTCTCCAGGCCGGGACTCGGCTGCTGCTGTTCAAACTCCGGCGTAGCTTTTTCATACTGCTTCGCAGGGTCCTGAATCGTATACTGATCGCTCATTGTGTATTCCTCCTCTGTAGGCTTCTGACTCTTTCTATGTAACCAGCTTCCCATTTTCCTAAACGAATTATGTATGACCAGGAATATGAAAAAGCCCCCTGCTAAATAAGCAAGAGGCTTGACACTTCCCATTCAACCCTTCTTAAAACTCTTCGTACACCGCAGGGTCCTGATCCCACAGCGGTCCGGTTGCCGGGATTTCCGCGATCCGCTTCATCTCTTCGTCTGACAGCGTAAAGTCGAAGATATTAATATTCTCCCGCTGATGCTCTTCCGAAGAGGATCGCGGAATCGGAACTGCACCCAGCTGCACATGCCAGCGCAGAACAATCTGTGAGATGGATTTATTATGCGCTGCGGCAATTGCGCCGAGCTGTTCATTCTTCAGCAGATCCGTGCCGCGTCCCAGCGGACTCCAGGATTCTGTAATAATCCCGTGTTTCCCGTGGTAAGCACGCTGCTCTGCCTGATTGTAATACGGATGCAGCTCAATCTGATTGATGCTCGGTGCTACGCCTGTTTCCTGAACCAGACGATCCAGATGCTCCGGCAGGAAATTACTTACCCCTATCGAGCGGATCAGCCCCTGCTTCTGGGCATCGATAAGTGCCTGCCATGCTTCTACATACAGGTTCACCTTCGGATTCGGCCAATGGATCAGATACAGATCATAATAATCCAGCCCTGCCCGGTACAGCGATTCCTGAACGGTCACGATCGCCTCATCATACTTGTGGTGACGTCCCGGCAGCTTGGAGGTAATGAACAGCTGGTCTCTTGGCACTCCGCCCTGCCGCACTGCTTCGCCGACAACGCCTTCGTTCTCATAGTTAAATGCTGAATCAATCAGGCGGTAGCCCAAATCGAGCGCAGTCTTCAGACTCTGTACACCCTTCGTGCCTTTAATCCACGCCGTTCCAAAGCCAATCGCAGGCATATTCAACCCGTCGTTCAACAATACTTCTGGAATGTGATTAGCCATGATGATGCAGCCTCCTCTATTAAGATAGTTGCTTACATTATCGCAGAGAATGAAGGTAATATCAAAATCCCCCATATCATTATTCTTATGATCTGCTATACCAGGCGGCTTTCCAGCGGGTAGCATACACCCCTTCCTTCAGATAATTAAACGGTACAGCCTTCCGCCGTAATTCCGGCAAATAGCGGATCAGGTTCAGGTCTTCAATGATCCAGACTGCACCGTCCTGATCTCTGGTATCTACAAACTGCAAATCCCGGCTGTGCAAATATTCCACCAGGTTAAATCCGGAGCCGGAGTCCCCGTCATCTCCCGTTTCAGCACTGTCGGCCGTTAAGCCCTGCCAGTAAGGAAGCTCCAGACCCGCATCCGCTTCCAGCAAGCTAAGCTCCTGCTCCAGCACCGCCTGTCTGTCTTCTTCCCTGCTTCGCATTTCTTCCGTCCAATAGTCCGTCAAATTCGGCTGCCGGCTGATTTCCTGATAAAAGAATTCCGCCGTCTTCTCTTGCTCTTGCTCCGCAGCAATGAACCCCGCTGGCTCCACCGCTGACCCTGGAGAGATCGAATCTTCAACACCAGGTTCCCGTTCAAGCTCCTGCCATTCCCGCCGGATCTGCGCTGCCCTGTTTATGATAACCGTCTTCAGCGCAGGTTGTCCGGCATTCCCGTCATCCACATCTGCCTCCTGCCGGTGAAGCTCACGGGGAATAACGAGCTCCTCCAGTCTGCGGAACAGCGGCTGCAGCGCCTGCTCCGGATTCCGGAAATATTCACCGCCCCGAAGCCGCACAAAACTCCAGCCAAGGCGTTCCAGTATGGCTTGTCTGTCCATATCTTCCTTAAGCTTCTCTGCCGGATGCCATTTGTCTCCGTCGCATTCCACCGCCAGACGTTTCCCGCCGCCTTCAACAACCATATCAATCCGGTACGCCCCTACTTTCCATTGAGGCAGTACTCTATAGCCTTCATCCAGCACCCGCCGCATAACCTGCCGCTCGAATTCGGACTCCAGCACGGGCTCCTGCTGTTTATACGCTGCATCCGCTGCATACGGATTTCTGACATATTCAATTAAACGTTTCCGTAAGTCGCCTTCCTTGAGCTGGGCTACGGAATCGAGTGAGTGCACCAGCCATAGCTGGTCGCGGGCGCGGCTTACAGCTACGTTATACCGTTTCTTGGTGCGGTTCCCCGGATCAGAGATCAGGCGCAGAGGCACAGCTTCCTCTGAAGCATCCACCATGGACAAGAACACAATATCGCGCTCATCCCCCTGAAACTGGGCGGAGTTGCCGCAGCGAATCTTCCGCCGCTTGTATTCCGTTGCCGGAATATACTTCTGCAAATACTGGTCAATCAGAATGGCCTGCTCTTCGCCAAGCAGCGTAATCACGCCAAATGTAGCATCCTTGTATTCTTCCAGCTGGATAGCAGACAGAATTAGCGAAGCAATGGCCTCTGCTTCTGCCTCATTGCGTTTACTGTTCCGGTTCCCGCCCTCAACCCGGTATTCTACGGTATACGGTTTCGTGGTTACTCCGCCGGCATCGCGGAGCGGAAGAATGGAACCATTATAGGAGAGCAGGTTGCTGAACTGGATAATCGGCTCCACACAGCGGAAATGCTCCCTAAGCTGCGTCATGCCCGCGAATGAGGTTTTGGCTAAGTCATAAATTGAGGTGCTGCCGTCATAAAGTGCGGCATTGGGAATCCCCTCCAGATGGGCATCCATCAGTCTTCTGGTCTCATCCAGCCGCTGGCCGATGGCCTCCGGGCTTACCTGCTCATCATCACCTACCACGACAATTTGTGTGCCCAGATACAGTGCTGTCAACGCCATAATATCTGCCTGGCTGGCTTCATCCACGATAACCACATCGAACCGGTTCTCCGACGGAGTGAAGCTGTCGACCACTCTGTACGTAGGCATAATCCAGACAGGAACAGCCGTCTGGCAGACCGGCATCAGCTTCCGGGCTTCGGCAAGCAGATGAGGAGCTGCTTTTCCCGTACGCTTGCCGGCTTTTTTCATCAGCAGCTTCCAGCCGTGAAGAGCATTCTGCTGCTTCAGCGTAGTTTTCCGGGCAAGCGCCAGCCAGGCCTTCTTCTCCACTAAGTGAAGTGTGGCCGCTTTGAACTTTTTACGGATCTCCACCAGTTCTTCTTGAAGTTGTTGTGCGGAGATGCCCGCCCGCTGATCAAGCTCCATATCCAATTGTTTAAGCAGCCAACCCGCTTCCAGTCCATTGGGGGCCCGGTGCTCTCCGTGGATTCCGCTTCTGTGCCTGAGCGCCTCCGCCCAATCCGGAGCACTCTGCTGCAGCCGCTCCAGCCATTCTTCCCTTTGGCTGATCCGCGCGCTTTTATCCCATAATTGCTGAAGCGCCTGATACGCTTGCTCATAGGACTGCGGGTCCAGCCGGGCTATACTCTCCTGCAGCCTGCAGGCTATAGCGGAACGGGAATCTGCCAGTGACTCTGCAGCCCTGCCTGCTTCCGCAATCTGCTCTTTAACTGTTCTCCATTTCTCTGCATTAATATTGGCACCTATAATAGAAGGAAGCTCTTGCTCTACCAGCTCCCGCATATGAATCCAATCCATATGTTTGCCTACCGTCATAGGCTTGGCGTTCAGCAGAACATTCCACAGCAGCCCCTCGCTCTCGAGGGATTGAAGCGGCGGATCAAAGCTTGTCTGCCGCCAGTCCAGCAGGCTGCGGATCTCCTGAATAATGTTATCCATATACTCTTCGGGCTGCGGTCCGAACCGGGCCAGATCATATCCGCCCCCGTCCGTAACCTGACGCTTCCAGCGGATGACGGACTTGGCCCGCTGCGCCTGATACGTACCGACAGTAAGCAGAGCGTCCAGGTAGGCAGCGTTGACCACTTCAATTCCTTTGCCGGGAGGCGCAATAAGCTCGCAGGCCTTCTTCCACGGTCTCTTAAGCAACAGCTGGAACGTGCTCAGCTTTCCCCCGTCTTCCAGATACCGCTTCATCTCCTCCAGTACAGGCAGCAGCGGTTGCAGATCCGTATCGGCCAAATGTTCAAAACCATAGCTGTACCGCGCAGTTCTGGCGGCGCGGTATAGCTCAAGCCACTTCTCCACTTCTTCCAGCAGATCAGTCCAATCCTTCTTCTCCGTTTCCTTGGATGAGACCAGATTCAGCTTCCAGTCCTCCTCAGTAACGGCACCAAACGCCTCACGCAGCTGCTGGAGAGCGGCGTTCAGCTTCCCGGGATGTACAGCCATACCGGGCTTGAAGTAAGGAAGATGTCTGACGGTATCTGCAGCGGCAAGTGTCTGATATTCCAGCACAAGCTCATGGAAAATTTCAGGAGTGACAGGCAGTTCTATACGATTGCGTAAATACTGGAATTCCGCTTCATCCAGCGCACTGATTTCCCCAGAGCTTCTATATAACTGTTCCAGCTCGTCAGGGGTAAGCGGACAAGCCTGTCCGGCCGCTATCCTTCCCGGCACCAGCTCCATCGTATGCCGGCCTGCGGAGATCATTTTGGCAGCTGCGGATGGATCGAAGGAAGTGCCAAACATAACAATAGACCGGTAATCGTTCTCTCTGGAGAGCCGCAATCTGTCTTCAATGCCTCTGATCTGCTCCAGA
Organism: Paenibacillus sp. IHB B 3415; assembly: GCF_000802655.2. NCBI lineage: Bacteria > Bacillati > Bacillota > Bacilli > Caryophanales > Paenibacillaceae > Paenibacillus > Paenibacillus sp. IHB B 3415. The sequence continues at coordinate 5,711 of NZ_JUEI01000003.1, forward strand.
ATGGATTTGCGTCCGGCAGTCAGCTGTTCTACTTCCGCTTCCGTCTGTTCAATGGATATGGAGCTTAAGGTGGAAGTAATCTTATCTATGGAATTCTCCAGCTGCTTCTGCCCGCTGGCATCATCCAGCACGCTGACACACAGATCCTGAAGCGGCCTTGCCACCTTGTCACGCAGCACGGCGAGTGCCCTTGAGGTGTGACTGGTGACCAGTACGCTTTTGCCTTCCGCCAGGAAATGGCCCAGCAGATTGGCAATCGTATGCGTCTTCCCGGTACCCGGCGGGCCCTGCACCAGAACAGAACCGTATCTGCCCAGCTTAAGAGCAATATCCAGCTGCTCTGAGTTCGCTTCTTTGGTGAACAGAATCTCTTCATTCTCACCATTCACATTCAAATTCGAATATGAAAAAACCTGCATTCCGTCTGAAGCCTCCCCCGGATCAATGCCGGTAATTCTGGCAATCGCCTGCGGGAGTTCCTCTCTGTCATTTAGATCCTGTATGATCTCTTCGAAGGCATGATCGAAACCAGCCGACCGCTTGCGCAGGAAAATAACCGGTTCTCTCCGGATATACACTGCTGTCTTGTCCTGAGCCGGTTGTGCAGATGGTCTATTATAAGGAATAAACGCTGTCTGGGCAGACAAGTATCCGGATACTTTGCGCAAATATTCATCCGTATCCGTGAAATCCAAAGGGGAGCATGCAGCCTCGAGCAAATCCGCGGTGCATTTCTTAATCGACCCCGGACTGACTTCAGGCACATCCCTGAACAAGGAGCCATGAAATTCGGGGGCGGCTTCGGAGGATATAACTGTAAATTCGGGTCCCTCCGGATCGAATACAAGCTCGATCCTCTGTAACAGCACCGGATGGTGAATCGTCTCCGGTGTAAGCTCCCAGTGCAGAATCCCGTCGCCGATCATCAGCTCCACAGCGTCCCGCTCACGCTCAATCCACGAATAGAGCATGTACAACTCCTCGAACAGCTTAATCGTTCTGCGGACAGGCCACTCCCGCTCCTGCCAGGCCTCACGCTCCAGAATCCAATTCTCCCAGAGCCGCACTCTCTCTTCGTCCTGATCGAAACGTTCAACATAAGCCTCATATTCCCCGGAATCCGCAGCCTCCCGGTAGCTGTCCATGCTCTCCAGCCGTTCAGGGCGGTTATGAATTCTCTCCCAATCCGGCTTCAGCCAGCGCTGCAGCAGCTCCGGCGGCTTCGGACAGGCTGTCCGGTCAGGCCGCTTCACGCGAAGCAGAACCTCAGGCATCTCCTCGTCTATACGTTCAGAGGGACTTATCCCCTCTGTGAAATCACAGGTCACATTTGAATGAACCGGCAGATCCGCAAGGGACTGCGACCATAACTGCCCGGATATATGCTTGATTATCGGCTGCTTCAGCTGGTGCAGAGCCTGCAGATAGGTGAATACCTGAATAAGCTTCTGTTTCGCCGCGATTCGCTGATCTTCGCTAATTCCCATACAAAGCCCTTCTTCTCTGTCCTTTTGCGACAAAGATCCTGTTTTTTGAACTAATTATAATATAATCTGCCAGGTTACAATACCAGTATTTTCATACCAAGTAGAAACGGTACCGTACTTTAAAGGACGGTACCGTTTCAGCGAGAAATAGAAGGATAATTTATCATGTGAAACATATAAATTCTTATATTTTCAAATAACCCCGCAAGGCGGGGCTTTAACTGCGATGTTTAATCAGGTACTTTGCGTGGACCCCATATCATATAATTATTCCCAAAAAAAGAGACGCGGATTCCCCGCGCCTCTCATCAGCTTTATCTGCTTTTTCAATTACTCTTCTAAAGAAAATCAGCCCGTGCCGGTGTAAAAGCATCCAGTAAAATGCCGTCATCCTCCAGCGGGATACAGCCGTGAAGCACATTCGACGGGAAGTGGATGCTGTCCCCAGCCTTGACGGTCTGTACATCCTGCGTTTCACCGTCATCGATCATGAACTGAAAGCGGCCCTGCAGCACATAGGTAACCTGTTCATGCACATGCTTGTGCAGCGGGATTTCTCCTTCCTGGGCTTGGGCGAACATCACCTTCGTATACATAATCTGGTCGCTGTGAGCGAGCACCTTACGGGTAGTATTGCTGTCTACAGTTACAGCCTGAATCTCTTGATCGTGATAAAACATAAAATAATACCTCCTATTCAATAGTCACTAAATCGATTTAGTTAGTGTGCGAAAAAATTAATGGAACCAGCGGAAAATCCCCCATAGGATAACCGACAAAGAAGTGAAGTCCGGATCAGCGAATGTTACCCCTTCAGCTCCCAGGTAGGAGAACAGCGGCAACGTAAGAGCAGGCAGCAGACACAGCAGGAAACCGTTCAGACAGCTGGAAATGACAGCCCCCCTGAAGCCGCCGCTGGAATTCCCGAAGATCGCAGCAGCACCGCCGGCCAGGAAGCAGGCCATAATTCCAGGAACAATTACCGGCAATCCAACGAGCGGGAACAGGAACACGCAGGCCACACCCGTGAAGAAGCTGACCAGGAATCCGACCAGAGCGGAATTCGGCGATTTGTCGAACAGAACCAGGACATCCACGCCTGGGATTGCGCCCGGAGCGAACACTTGGGAGAAGCCTTTGAAGGCAGGGACGATTTCTGTAGTAAACAGCTTAACACCGGCTTTGGCGATATACAACCCGGCGGCGAAAATTGCAGCCTGCTCCAGAATGAAGACGATATATTCCTTGCCATCCGATAATTCGTTAACAAAATCAGCACCGGCGACGAGTCCTGACACCAGCAGCAGCACCAGCATCGTTAAGGTAGTAGCCACATTGGGATCGCGCAAAAAGCTGATCCGGTCGTTAATCTTGATGTTCTCCGTATCATTCTCACGGTTGCCGAACACTTTGCCCAGGTATGTACCGATGATGTAGGAGGTCATGGAAGCATGAGCGATGGTATATTCATCCGACTTGATGATATTCCGGCTGGCATTGCGCAGCAGATAAGGAAATACCGCCATGTAACTGCCTATGGCCAGGGAACCGACAATAACAGTCACTACTGAACTAAGGCCCAGACCCTTCATAACCGCAGTAGCGGCGAAGCTCATGAACAGAACCAGGTGCAGGGACAGATAGATGTATTTGAACTTCGTAACCCGCGCAAGCACAATGTTCAGAATCATGGAGAACAGCAGGATCAGCGCAGCGTCTGCACCAATCTGATCAATGGTCAGCGCCATGATCGCTTCGTTACTCGGCACAACACCCTTGAGGTGGAAGGCATATGAGAACATTTTGCTGAAGTTGGTGAGCACGCCGCCCAGGATACCGCCGCCTACTTTGATCATGGTGAAGCCCATGAAGGAAAGGGTTGTGCCCGTAATAATTTCAGGAATCTTCTTACGCTGGAAGATGAGGCCGAGAAGCGTCACAATGGCAATAATAATTGATGGCTCTTTGATAATACTCATAAACATATGCATGGCGGGTCTCCAACTTCTTTCTCTTAGTTTTTAATTAGCTACTAAATCGATTTAGTAGTGCTCCAAAAAAATTTGGTATTCCGTAAACCATCGTAAACCATGAAACAACATGCCTTAACATTGTGCAATAAAACTACTTTGTTTGTTTGTGAACAAAATCACAATCGTAGGCAAACACTTCACTCATTAACCGCCATCCGGTACCCCCTCTTCAAAAGAACACGCTATCATTGTTAAAAACAGGAACATTCAGGAATGCAAGGGTATTCATGACTCGAATCATACGATCATTATAACGTGATATCTGCTTTTTGCAACAGAAAAAATAAAACCGTTTCCAAAGCAAAAAAAGACTTACTCTCCTTCTCCGGTTCTGTCTCCGGTCCAAAAGAAAGTAAGCTGCGCGATTCAATAATCTATGCCTTTAATCATTCAGTCCAGCCTGCGGACCGATTCCCTATGGTTAATCTCAGGGTTCAAACGGACCAGCTCGGGCCGCCCTGCCTGCTCCTCTTCCTTCTGGTCAATTAGATCCAGCAGCAGCCGGGCGCTCCTCTTCCCCATTTCAAAGCTTGGCTGGGATATGGTCGTAATCGGCGGATTGTAGAAGGAAGCAAAGGATACATCATCGATCCCGATGAGGGAGAAATCCTCCGGTATGCTTAAGCGGTTATTCTTGGCGTAGATCAGCACCTGCTCCAAAATCATATCATTGGTGGCGATGATGGCAGTAGGCGGATTGTCCATATGGAACAGCTGCCCGATCAGCGCCGGCATTTCGTCCAGTCTGCCGCTTTTGATATAGCTATCATTCACCGGAAGACCATGCTTCTCCAGCGTATTTCTGTAACCGGACAAGCGCTCAACCCGCGTGGTAATTGCCTTTTTTCCAAGCGGGAAGGTGATGATTCCTATTTGGGTATGGTTATGAAGGACGAAGGCTTCGACTGCCAGCTCGCTGGCTTTTTCGTTATTGAGCAGTACGGTGTCCACGCTAATATCGTCTATTTTACGGTCAACAAATACAAATGGATAACCATTCTTAACCAGCGAGGAATACATCTTCTTATTCTCTTCCGTCGGAAAAATAATCAGGCCGTCCACCTGCCGCGCAATCATCGACTGAACGTATTTCTTCTCCTTGAGCGGGTCATCATCGGTGTTGCAGACGATCACCTGCACCCCCTTCAGCTGGCATTCATCCTCTATGGCACGCACAACCTCCGTAGTGAACTTCGATAGAATGGTTGAGGAAATCACGCCTACAATGAACGTCTTCTTATGCTTGAGACTGCGCGCCACCTCATTGGGAATATAGTTAAGCTCGTCAATGGCCTCTTCAATCTTCTTCTTCGTATCCACACTCATATAGTTGAATCTCTTGTTCAGAAATTGCGAAACCGTACTTTTGGATACCCCCGCAAGTTCGGCAACTTCCTTCATCGTAACTGCCATGATCCAGCCCCCTACAACACTTTCCCTTATGCAAAAAGACACTTCGCCCGTGTGCCAAAGTGTTTTCACGGCGCATGTGAGTTCTACTGTATTATATACTTTCTTGGGCGGGTAGGAAATCAGGCATAAATTTGCCCTAAAAAAAAGAGGGAACCAGGAAAAATGTTATGCGGCTAGGCTCCCTCGTCCTTTGAGCAGGATCAACTTGAGCAATGGGGGGACCTAGCCAGGCATTTGGCGGAAACGACACAGTTTGTTCAGAGTTCATTCTTTAAGCGAAACGCGGGATCTTTTGCAGCCGGCAAAGTAATAAATCATAAATGTTGTAAGTTTTGCAACTTTGATTCAATCATATTTGGGTGTTTGAGAGAATTGTTGTATGAAATACAAGAATTCTACCGCTAAGCCGCCTGCAAGAGGAGAAATGTTGCCTTTTGTACAACAACTTCCGATTACGGTCGATTTAATCAAGGAAATGTTGTATTTAGTGCAGGATTTCAAGTCAGTGTAACTGACTGCCGCCAAAAGGATCGCAGGAGGACCTCCACCAGTCCTTCCCCTCAACTAATCAGGCCTCGTTAAGCTGGCCAGATGCCGGTACTGCCATTCACGCTCCTGCGTGACGGCGAGTTCGACTCCGGCAGGGGCCGCTGCGGCATGAACAGCCTTGACGGCATAGGTTGCGGCATGCACTGCATGGGTGGCAACATGCGCAGTTGCCGCAGCATGTCCGGCAGCGCGGGCTGCAGCGCAAGCCTCTGCCGGACCGGCGTCACGGGCCGCCGAATGAGCGGCAAACGCAGCTTGGCGGGCTGCGGCCATCTTAAGCTCACCGCGCACCCAGGCGCGTCCTGCTTCAACCGCTTGCCGCGGCCGCTGGTCTTCCGGACATGCTGCCTCCAGATAAGGCAGCACGCGTTCGGCGCAGTCGGCAGCCCAGAGCGCTAACACTTGATGATTACTTGTGCCTGCAAGCGCGGCGATGGACTTATCCAGCCCGCCCGCGGCCAGTTTCGTTTTCACTATATTCCTCCTATGGAAGAAGGCCGGAATCTTCCAGCGATCCGGCCCTTCGTTATTATTCATTTCTATCAGGCATTGCCAGGCGGAAGCTTGACCAGCACAGTATACTCCGTACCTGGTTTCAGATCCTTAAGAATACCAGCCTCCGCTAACTGGCCGTCCAGATAGACTTCTGTCGCCTTAACCCCCGCTTCACGCTGCATCTTGATATGCAGCTCGGCACCTCTGAAGTTACGTTTAACCGTAACCTCCGGCCAATCGGAAGGGAGCTGCGGCTTCACCTGCAGTCCTTCACGCATGCCCTGGAGTCCAAACAGGCCATCTATCAGGCAGCGGTATACCCACGGAACGGTGCCAGTATTAAACAGATGGCTGGAGCGTCCGGCAGTCTTCGGGAATTGCTTGTAAGCACCGCGGTAATAGTTGGGGATGAAGACAGGCAGTTGGCCGCGTCTGATGATATCCCCGATGTCAGGTCCCGGGATCATTTTGCGCAGCAGGCGGTACGCCTGATCCTGCTCTCCCACCGCATACAGGCCATAGATATAGAACGCTGCAGCATGATTATAGACTGCCCCGTTCTCGGCAGTGCCCGGATGCTTCTGCGTGACCCGGCCTACATCCTCCCGCATGGCGGTATAGGAGGGTGCCAGCTTTTCCACTCCGTAGGGTGTCTCCAGCTGCTCCGTGACCGACTTCATCAGCTTCTCCCGCTTCTCTTCATCGGCCGCACCGCTGAGCAGCGCCCAGCCTTGCGGATTAATGAAGATCCGCCCTTCCTTATCCTCACTAATTCCGAACACGACATTGTCATCGGTGATTCCCCGTGCGTACCACTCACCATCCCAGAAATACTGATTGACGACCGCATTCGTCTCATCCGCCGCAAGGCGGAATGCCCTGCCCGCCTCCAGCCGGCCGCTGTGATCACAGATATCCGCCCAGATCATGCAGGCATACGCCGTAGCTATCGTCAGCCATCCGGATACTCCCTTGCCCCGGTAGCCTACCATATTCATCGGGTCACACCAGTCACCCTGATTGATATAATTCAGACCCCGTTCATCCCGCTCATGCATCAGCCAGTGCATCGCCCGGTCAATATGTTCGAAGACAGATCCGACTTCCTCACTCCCCGCATAAGGGACAACCTCTTCCAGAATGCTGTAATCATCCGTCTCATCCAGATAGGTACTGAGGCAAATGGGCAGCCAGACACAGTGATCCGTATGCGGGACCTGATTAATATATTTCAGTTCAGCGGCCTCATGCAAAATAATGCCATCCGGCATGGCTCCACTTACCGCCTGCTGGCTTAGAGCAGTCAGGAAAGCCCTTCTTGCCGTCTGCGGCTTAATATAACTCATGCCCATATTATCCTGCAGATAATTACGGGTCTGGGGGTCTGTCGTCAGGCGGTTCGTCTGCCCGTGATAGTACATCTGCCGGGGCAGCCAGTGGTTGACCAGATTGTCGAGGTCCGCATCCGGAGTCGTGATCTCAATGCAGCCTCTGCCTTCGCGGATGTATTCCGCGTATTCACGTTCCGCAAGCTCAAATCCGTCTTCGCCGTCGGCATCAGCATTAAGGAACATCCGCTGGCGGATATCAGCGATCTCCTGCTCTGTCTGAGCCGGACCGAAGATGAACCGGTATTCGCGCTCTTCACCAGGCTCCAGGCCGATACTATACTGCAGAATGGCAACTGGTGATTCGTAACGGGCTTCCCCTTTGGAGAGCAGACTGCTTCTCAGCGCTGACGGCGAGCTGATCCCGCCTTCCCCTTCGAATGCTTCCTGGTTCACTTCCCAGGACGCGGGGGCATGATCGGCCAGGAGGAAGGTCTTATCCTTCAGGTGTTTGATCCTGTCATATTCCTGATATTTCTGATATGGCGTAACGGCTGTAGCTACGATGCCTTGCAGAGCTTCCTTATACTCGCCCGACTGGTTCATCCATGACATGTAGCCGATGGTGAAATAGGGATAGATGCTTATTTTCCGTGGAGCAGAAGACAGATTGGTTACCTTCACCCGCCACAGCTCCATCGGCTCATCCTTGGGCAGGCTCAGCGTCATCTCGATGGCGATACCGCTCTTCTCTATTTTCCACACAATATTATGTTTGCCTACAGCAAAGGTATAGTGATCAGGGGGCATACGTACGGGTTCATACGGGGCAGAGAATATCTCACCGCTCTCCTCATCCTTCACATAGACAAACCGGCCGGGATGGTGGGCATAATAGGGCTGCTCCGGCTGCATGAAGGTCTTGGCTTCCAGATTCGGGGCATAGGAGTACTTGGCAGGCTCGGGCTGCATGAACTGGGCTACCGCATACCCGCGGCAATTCATATGAATCATCATCTGCTCATTCCATAGAAATCCTGAAGCCTTGGGCAGAATTGTCGGGCTCGACAACTCATAATACTCGTTATCTTCAGATGCTCTTATCATTCTCATGCCTCTCTTTCCAGGTTTATAATGCGCTGATGTACCTTCTCTATGTTCAAGAATACGCTCTCATAGGTTACACGGCAAGTCTATGAGATTAGATTCATTTTCATCATTTGGGTTTGTATAGTAGAATTAGCCCAAGTGTCCAAGTATAGATGAGAGGTGTACCCGATGAAGGAACAATACCTGGCAAGACTTGAATTGTTCGCTGAAAATGCACAGAGAATCAAGAAAGACTTCCCCTGGCAAAATGCTCAGGTGAACCGCCTGGCCGCATTGCTCTACACCGTGGAGAACAAAACAGCCGATCCTGAAGCGATCCGTGCGAACCATGCGCTGATCAAGGAGAACACCCGGATGTTCTCTTCCTTCCGCGGGACTTCCGCCATCAGTATTGCCACCCTGCTCTCTCTTTCTGCTAAACCGGAGCAGCAGCTTGCCGAAACGTTAGCCGTGTATGATCTGATGAAGGATATCAAATTCAGGGCTTCTGACTATCTCGTCATTGCCGCCTATCAGATTGCTGCCCATACTACATCCGAGCAATATGTCCAGGTGATCGAACGCACGAAGGCATTCTTCGATGGCATGAGAGCGAAGCACCCTTTCCTGACCGGACAGGATGACTATATCTTCGCTGCCATGCTCGGAATTTCCAATATCGGAATCGAGCACGGAGTAGAGCGCCTGGAACAGCTCTATGTTGCTCTGAAGCCTGAGTTTTTCTCCGGCAACAGCGTTCAGGCTCTGACACAGGTAATGCTGCTTGGGGAGGAAGATGGCGGATCTGCAGAACGGGTGCTCAGCCTGCGCGAGGCCTTCCGTGCACAGGACATCCGGATGGACAAGGAATACACACTTCCTTCGCTTGGCATCCTGTCGCTGCTCCCTTATGAACAGAAAGAGCTGGTAAGCGATGTCTCGGAGACGTATGAGTTACTGCGTACCCGGAAGGGCTTCGGAAATTGGTCGATTAACAAACAGGAGCTGCTCCTGCTGTCTGCGGCACTGGTGTCCTATACGTATGTAGACGACGTGAAAAGCGGCATTATCACTTCCGCGTTATCTACCAGCATTACCAACATCATCATTGCCCAGCAGACGGCAATTGCGGTTGCAGCCGCAACATCCGCTGCTGCGGCCTCGTCTTCTTCGAATTAGATTATAGGCCTGCCGTGTGTGGCAGAGACCGGTTATGTGATGGAATTCCTGCACCAAATACAACATTTTCTTCGAAAAATCGGCCCTAAACCAGAACTGTTGCACAAAATGCAACAGTTCTTCGGTTTCAGGCAGTATGACGGGAAAATTCTTGTATTTTATACAACAATACTCTCAAACACACTGGTATCTTTGAACCAAAGTTGCATTACGTACAACATTAGGCCGATACAGTGTTTACCTAAAAGTCTCAATTCTGCCGGCAATGTATGCCGGCGACATTTCTATAAAAGTGGTTCCAGAAAAAGAGCCCGTCCCCAGTTTATTGGAGACAGGCTCTTTATTATCATCTAAGCTTCCCCTGCCTCCTCCGGACGCTCACGCTTGCCAATGCCGAAGGCATAATAGCCGGCAACAACAACGGCCAGGAACGAAGCCCCCACAATCAGCGACAGATGGGTATCCGGGTTGAACCACATGCCGATGATCACGAGTGACAGGAAGATAATGATAATGTAGTTGCTTATCGGGAACAGGCGCGACTTGAACGGATGATCTGCCATTTCGCCCTTCCACTTGTCGCGGAACCGGAACTGGCTGAAGGCCAGAGCAAACCACGGAATCATTCCCGGAAGCACACTGGCGCTGTAAATATAGAGAAACAGCTTGGAATCCGGCATAAGGTAGTTGAACAGTACCCCGACCAGCAGCAGGGAGATGGTTGTAATAATACTGTTTCTGGGCACCCCGCTTGCCGAGACCTTCCCGAAGAACTTCGGAGCCTGTCCGTTCTGGGCTAAGGTGTACAGCATTCTGCCCGCACTGTAGATTCCGCTGTTGCAGCCGGACATGGCCGCTGTCAGCACGACAAAGTTGATGATGCCCGCAGCGCCGACAATCCCCACCTTGGCAAAGGTCATCACGAATGGACTGCCGATTTCGCCAATTTCGTTCCATGGATAGATCGTTACAATGATGAAGATTGCCCCCACATAGAAAATCAGGATACGCCAGATGATATTTTTGATCGCTTTTCGCAACGTACGCTTAGGATCCTCGGCTTCCCCTGCGGTAATGCCCACCAGCTCAATCCCCTGATAGGCGGCCGTGACAATGCAGAGCGCAAACAGGAAGCCCTTCAGTCCTCCCGCAAAAAATCCTCCATGGCTGTACAGGTTCGACAAGCCGAGCGGCTGTCCGCCGTTCCCCAGACCAAAGAAAATCACTCCGGTTCCAATGACCAGCATCACGACAATGGCAACGACCTTAATCATCGCGAACCAGAATTCAAACTCCCCGTACAATTTCACAGCTGCCAGATTGGCTGCCGCAATAATACCTACACCAATCAGAGCCGGAATCCACTGCGGTATGTCCGGGAACCAATATCCCACGTAAATCCCGATTGCCGTAACCTCAGCCATACCTACAGTCACCCAGAGAAACCAATAACTCCAGGCAGTGAGAAATCCGGCCAGCGGACTGATGTATTTGTGGGCAAAGGTGGCAAAGGAGCCGGTGACCGGTTCGAGCACCAGCATCTCCCCCATAATTCGCATCACAAAAAACATGATTATTCCCGCCAAAAGATAGGCCAGCAGCACGGAGGGTCCCGCCCACTTAATCGTACTTGCAGAGCCCATGAACAACCCTACGCCAATCGTACCGCCGAGTGCGATCAGCTCGATATGGCGCGGCTTAAGCCCTCTTGTTAACTGTTTCGTTTCCAAAAAAATGCTCCCCCTCAGATATGTTCCTTGCCTATGTAGAACGCAAAACTATCATAGTATGTCAGAACCATTGTATGCTGTGACATACATTAACGCAATGCAGAATTACTCCACCAAAAGTTCGTTCGATTGTAACAAGAAAATTAGCTGTAAACCTATACATTTTGTTTCATAGTGTTATAATCACTTTGATTTATTCACAAGAAATAAGAAAAACAGAAGCAGGTGATCAGATGTTTGAACTTAAATGGCTGTGGCAAAACCTGGAGGGCAACCGGGCACGGTATATCGTGGCGCTTTGTCTCTCGGTAGTGGGCTCAAGTCTTACGATTGTGAACCCGTACCTCAGCCAGCGTATCGTCGATACGTTTATAGCCGGCGACCATGCAGGGCAGAATCTTGCTACAGAAAGGGGACTGCTCATTGCGCTCTGCCTGGGCATGATTGGCTTTTCCCTGCTCCGCACAGGTCTGGCTTATCTAACGACCATGCAGTACGAAATATCCTCCCAGAATATGATGTACAACATCCGCATTTATTTGTACAACAAGATTCAGGGGCAGGACCGGGAGTATTATGACCGCAACCGTACCGGTGATCTTATGACCAAGATGACAGGCGATCTGGATATGGTCCGGCATTCGATGGCGTGGATTTTCAAGACGATCATTGAATCGCTGACGATTTTTCTGGCGGCCGTTATTTATTTCCTTACGATTGATGTCCAGCTGACGCTGTGGATGCTGATCCTGTCGCCACCGATTTTTGTCGTGGCCTTTATCTTCGCCAAACGTGTCCGTCCCATGTACATTGATCTGCGCGAGCGGCTGTCCCAGCTTAACACGACGACCCAGGAGAACATTTCAGGCAACCGTGTAGTCAAGGCTTTCGCCCGTGAAGAGTTTGAGATTGCCAAATTCACGGAGAAGAACGTCAACTACTCTGTGGCGAACAAGAAGGCGGCCCTCGTCTGGCTTGATTACTTTCCTTATCTGGAATCCTTCGCCCAAGCCTTCAACGTCATCCTGATGCTGGCCGGCGGTTACTTCCTGATGCACGGCCGGATCACCTTTGGTGAGTTCGCAGCCTTCTCCTCGCTAATCTGGGCGGTATCCAACCCTATGCGCAATATCGGGATCATTATCAATGATATCCAGCGCTTCTTTGCCAGCTTATCCAAAATCGTCGATATCTATTATGCCCGCCCCGCTATTGTGAACGAGCATAATGTCACAGAGAGCCGCCGCTATGAGGGCCGGATTGAGTTCGAGCATGTCCGGTTCAAATATGACAGCGCTACCGTGCTTGATGATCTGAGCTTCACGATTGAACCCGGCGAAACGATCGCCATTATGGGCGCGACAGGCTCGGGCAAAACATCGCTGATCAACCTGATCCCCCGGTTCTACGATGTGGCCGGAGGCCGCGTGCTGGTAGACGGCAGAGATGTCCGTGAGCTTGAGCTTGATGAACTGCGCGGGAATATCGGGATGGCTACGCAGGACGTCCTCCTGTTCTCCGATACGATCGACGGGAATATCGCCTATGGCGATCCCGAGCTTACGGAAGAAGAAGCACAGGCCTATGCCGGCCTCGCAGCAGCCCATGACTTCATCGTCAAAATGCCGGAAGGCTATGACACGGTAGTCGGCGAACGCGGTGTCGGCTTGTCCGGGGGACAGAAGCAGCGTATTGCGCTTGCCCGCGCGCTGGCGGTCCGCCGTCCGATCCTGATCCTGGATGATACGACGTCTGCCGTCGATCTGGAGACGGAGGAGCATATTCAGCGGAGTCTGTGTGAGCTGGAGTATCCCTGCACTAAGATTATCATTGCACAGCGGGTATCCACTACCGCCCAGGCAGACCGCATCCTGATCTTAGAGGGCGGCCGTCTGATTGAGGAAGGCACCCACGCTGAGCTGCTGGCCAAGCGGGGGTATTACTACGATGTATTTATGCTGCAGAACGAGGGCATTGGAAGGCAGGTGACCGAGAGTGGCCAGGAATAAATTCGATGTCGATGAGAATCTGGAATCGCCGTTTAATATTAAGCATTTCCGGCGGGCCATGGTCTATATCAGACGCAAGAAGAAACCGATGATTCTCGCATTCGTGCTTAGCGCACTGTCGGCGGCTATCGCCCTATCAGCCCCGCTGATTATGCAGCATGTGGTAGACGTAACCATTCCCGCCAAAGAAATGGGCGCGCTGGTCGGCTGGTCCGCGCTGATGCTGGTGACCATTGTGGTCAGCGTAATTCTGGCTACTATCCGCTCACGGATTATGACCAGTGTCGGGCAGGATATTATCTTCGATATCCGTACCGATCTGTTCAAGCATCTGCAGGATTTGCCGTTCAAATATTATGATGACCGGCCGCAGGGCAAGATCCTGATCCGGGTTGTTAACTACGTCAATGCGGTATCCGACGTGTTGTCGAACGGAATTATTAACTTTATCCTGGAAATCGTGAATCTGATCTTCATCGCTGCCTTCATGTTCGCCGTCGATGTCCGGCTCTCCTTCGTCATCCTTGCCGGATTGCCTGTATTCCTCGGTGTCATGCTGCTCATCAAAACCCGGCAGCGCCGGGCATGGCAGGCGGTATCGAACAAAAGCTCCAATCTGAACGCCTATCTGCAGGAAAGTATCAGTGGTATCGGCGTGACGCAGATGTTCTCCCGGGAACAGCGCAATGAGGGTGTCTTCACGCGTCTGGCCGGTAACTTCCGCACAGAATGGATGCGGGCGCTGCGTTACAATACGCTTATCCCGTTCACTGTCGATAACTTGTCTACTATGGTTACGGCAATGATTTTCCTGGTCGGCCTGCTGACCCTGGACCCGCAGAGCATGACACTTGGTGTCATTCTCGCGATGAGCAGTTATGCCGCCCGCTTCTGGCAGCCGATTCTGAATCTATCCCAGCTGTACAATAACTTCATTAATGCGGTGGCTTACCTGGAGCGTATCTTCGAAACGCTGGATGAGCCGGTTACCGTCAGCGATATTCCCGGGGCGAAGGAGCTGCCGCCCGTTCAGGGCCGGGTCACCTTCGACGATGTAACCTTCGCCTACGATCCCGGACTGAACATCCTGGAGAACATCTCCTTCGATGTCGCAGCCGGAGAGAGCATCGCCCTGGTCGGTCCGACCGGTGCCGGCAAAACCACGGTCGTCAATCTGATCTCGCGCTTCTATAACCTTACCGGCGGCAGAATCCTGATCGACGGGCAGGATATTGCCGGGATCACGCTGAAATCGCTGCGCAGCCAGATGGGGATTATGCTGCAGGACAGCTTCATCTTCTCGGGAACGATTCTGGATAATATCCGCTACGGCAGGCCGGATGCCACCGAGCAAGAGGTCATCGCCGCTGCGAAGGCCGTCTGCGCCGATGATTTCATCCGTGAATTTGACCAGGGTTACCTGACGGAGGTTAATGAGCGCGGCTCCAAGCTGTCCCAGGGACAGCGGCAGCTCATCTCGTTCGCCAGAACCCTGCTGGCCAACCCGCGTATTCTCATTCTGGATGAAGCCACTTCTTCCATTGATGCACAGACCGAGCGTCTGCTCCAGAAGGGTCTGAATGAGCTGCTCAAAGGACGCACCTCGTTCATCATCGCGCACCGGCTGTCCACCGTGAAGAACTGCGACCGCATCATGTATGTCTCGAATAAGGGCATTGCGGAGAGCGGCTCGCATGATGAGCTGATTGCCCGCCGCGGCCTCTACCACCGGCTCTATACGGCGCAGAAGATGGAAGCATAAGCCTCCCCCACAAAGTGAGGTTCCCGCTTCGAAGCTGATTCGGGTACTTTGCGGGGACCCCAGACAGAATATTAGTTCTTACAGCACCAAAAAGCTCAAGCCTATTAACGGGCCTGAGCTTTTTTATCTTATGGTCACACCTGAATATAATCTTCCCTAAGCATACTGTATATCTCCAGATCGACAATTCCTTTGCCTGACCATAAGGCGGCTTGCCGCAGCATCCCCTCCTTGATGAAACCGGTCTTCAGGAGCACCTTCTTGGACGGTTCATTCATCAGCATGACTTCAGCCTGAATTCTGTTCACCTGAACCTCTGTGAAGATATAATCCAGCAGGATTTCAACAGCCTTAGAGGCAATACCTTGTCCCCAATGGTCTTCCGCCAGGAAGTAGCCGATCGTCACCATATTCACCTTCTGATTGAAATCACAGGCTTCAATAATTCCGAGCAGACGCCCCCCCTCACCACTGGCAAAGATCCCCCACTTGATCCTTGATCTTTTGGCGTAGTCCCGTTCAAAATGTCCTATCATATTGCTGACTGTAGCCTTGTTATGCTTCGGAATGATCCCGCAATATTCAAATACCTTGTCATTGCTGTAAATATCAAATAGCTCGTCCAGATGAGTCTCCTCAATTCTGTTCAATACAAGTTCATCTGATCTTAGTACAGGAAACCGGTCAAACACAACGTCCATATTCATTCCCGCCACTCCATTCTCCGAAACTTATACGCGCTGCTTAATGGGGATATATAAATCAACCTTACACTTGCCTTCCTGATCCTTCATAGGATCATTCAGACAGAATTCGAGGCAGGGCCTGTCGTCCGCTTCATATCCGCTGCGGGGTAACCACACACTGAACATGCTGTCATACGCGAGGACCAATTTGTCCACCGTATCGTAGTATGAATACACCGCATACATGCCGCCGGATACTGTCTTGAATTCCACCTGCGGCCGGTGTGCTTCCCGCTCAAACCCTTCCGGAACTGTGACGCAGGCATCATACCGGCACGCAGTCTCCTCTACGAGATCCCCGTCATCCAAGGATATTCCGATAAACTGCTGATTCCCTGCATGAAGACCGTGCTGGTCTGCCCAGCGGCTTAGCTTGTCCCATGCGGTATACGTATCCAGGTAACTTCCAATATGCCTGATATAAGCAACTTCAACATCCGGGATCTGCCTGATTTCTACCATACTATCCCAAGCCCTCCTTAACAGCGGATTACTTCTTGCTCTATTGTAATCTGCCAGGGAAGCTGATTCTGCCTGCATATTGCTGAGGGATGATGCGAAATTGCTATTTCTCCGGCTGCTGTTCCTGATATTGCCCGGTGTACAGCCATAATACCGTTTGAAATGGGCATTAAAGACCGATACCGATTCGAAACCGCATTGACCCGCGACCTCCAGGATGGTCTTATTCGTTTCGGTCAGCAGCACCAGTGAGTGCTGTATACGCTTCCTGGTCACAAATGCCATGGGAGTCACGCCAACTATAGCTGTGAATATTCTGCTGAAATGATATTTGGAGAAATGGGAGATCTCCGCCAGCGTATCGAGCTTAAGCGGCTGACTGCTATGTTCCTCTATGTAGGCAATGACCTTACTGATCCGTTCTCGATATTCCTCATTCATCACTGAATTCCCCGCCCCAATCATGCTACAATACATTACAAATATTAGCAGATGAGGCGATGATTAATGGTTACAAATCTGTATTTCGTAAGGCATGCGCACTCGGCTTATTCTGCCGATGAATTAAACAGACCTTTATCTGAACGTGGACAGGCAGACGCACAGAGGACCACGGAGCTGCTCATCCATGAGAATATTCATGTCCTGATCTCCAGTCCCTATAAACGGGCAATACAGACCATTGAAGGACTGGCCGGACCCCTGGGCCTTGAACCTGTAATCGAAGAGGATTTCAGAGAACGATTATTGTCCGGCGGACCCGTCAGTGACTTCGGCCAGGCCATTGCGAAGGTATGGGAGAATCCCTCTTTTGCCTGGGAAGGCGGAGAATCTAACCTGATTGCCCAGGACAGGGGAGTTCAGGCACTCCACAAAGTATTGCAGCAATACCAAGGCAGTAACGCCGTCATCGGGACTCACGGTAACATTATGGTCTTAATCATGAATGCGCTGGATAAGCGTTATGATTACGGCTTCTGGAAGCAGCTGGATATGCCGGATATCTATAAGCTAAGCTTCAATGGAGACACACTTACCGGCGTGCAGCGGATTTGGAACAGGAGCTGAATCCGGTTAAACTGGACAGACTGCTGTCACAGCTCTATGGTATAACCTAATCAAAGGAGAGTGAGCACGATGGCAAGCTATGAATATTCGTCCAAACAGGAGCTGCTAGAAACGATCCATACCCTCTACCTGCTCTTGGACGCTGAGTATGGCGGTATTGACGATAAGTACAAGGATACGCGAATTCCTGAAGTGGATAAAACCCCCGCCGAGATCATCGCCTATCAGCTGGGATGGCTGGAGCTGGTGAGGAGCTGGGATCAGAACGAGCTGGAAGGACAGGCCTTCCTCATGCCGGCTCAGGATTATAAATGGAATGAGCTGGGCGGATTATATCAGTCCTTTTACGACAAATATTCTGAGTATTCACTGACTGAACTGCGCAGCTTATTCCGGCAATCAGAGCAGCAGTGGCTGGAATGGGTCAGCACATTGACGGAAGAGGAGCTGTTCATCCAGGGCTCACGTAAATGGACCGGAACCAAGGACAACTGGCCCATGGCCCGTTGGATTCATATCAATTCAGCCGCTCCGTTCAAATCCTTCCGGGGAAAGATCAGAAAGTGGAAAAAGCACTTCCCCGCCGCGCTGGCATAACCTCCACTACCCCGGCCCGGATCATTGCTGGCTGCTGCCCGCTCCTCCATCCGTCCCCTGACTGCCGCCTCTCCGCATGCCTCCCCGATCCCCTCCCCGGCCGCCGCCATTGAAATTCGTGCCGCCGTTCATGCCGGGGAACCCGTTTGATCTGGAGTTGAAATCGTCACTTGAAATCTTCTGGGCAGTAATTGCATCGCAAGAGGTGAGCACCAGCGAACAGCTAAGCACAGCAATGAGTAAGGTGATGCGAAATTTCTTAGTCTGCATCTTTAGCCGCATGTCCAAGCCCCCTTTTCGTGGTCAGAAGTTCATAGACATCTTTAAAGCCCATGTAGGATAAGACAATCAGCAGCGGATATACCGGATAGATATACCGGGCCTTGATCTCCCAGAGCAGATAGAAGCCGATGAAGCCCAGAATCACCAGCACCAAAGAGGTTTCCGCAAACCGCTTAGCCCGTATCCCGCAGATCAGCCGGAAGAGAATGAAGCCATACATCAGGAAATTCTGCACATAGAGCACCCAGATTCCTCCGATCCGGTAATCCGAAGCTCCCTTAAGCAGCTCTGATGCAGAGGTTGAATAGATATAGCGGTCCATCACAAAGCCGTTTCGTCCCCCTCCGCCTATAGAGGTTCCATCATTCCCGATGCCGTACCGCTCAACCTGATACGTCCCTTCGGTCCAGGTCCATACGAGCTTTTTATAATACATTCCGGCAAGCTCCCCTAGAGTAGCCTCCCAGAGCTTATTGCTGATGGACGCTTTGAACAGCTCCACGCTCTCCGCTTTATTGTATCCGGCATCCTGCTGATAGATATTATAGCTCTCCCGGTTATCCCAGAAGCCGAGCGTCTCCAGATTGATCCCCATATTCAGCCACATATAGACCGGCGCAGCATTGCTGGAAGGGGATTCGTCCACGATACCTGTTGCCTGGAGCGCAGCGTTCTGCGTCCAGCCCGGAATGTTAAATACCAGCAGCGTTATGCCTATGGAGGCGATGGCTTTTTTAAGCCCCAGGTGACGCAAGCTAAACAGCAGGCAGATAACTACTGCAATCAGGAAGATCATGCCTGTGCTCCGGAAATAGTTGCCGATGGCCAGCAGGATGGCCGCAAACACGATATCCCTCATGGATCTTCTGCGGATGAATGTAACGGCAAAGTACAAAGCGCTGGTCAGCAGAGCTGTTGCAATCACATCATTATAGATAAAGTTGCTCATAAACAACGACGGAATATAGGTCGCGGCGAATACCAGGACACCATAGTCGTTCGATCTGGACTTGGCATTCAGCTCTTTGTACAGCAGATAGATCATTAGCGTGGTGACCAGCGAGAACAGGATATTGAAGCTTTTGATGACCAGATAATTGTCCGGGAACAGGAACAGCAGCGTCTTCAGGTACAGAACGATCGAGAAATTGAACGGGAACATATACAGGTATCCGCCCGGCTGGAAGGATGAATAATCCTTGTTGTACAGCATATCCCACGCCAGCGACAGCACCGTTTGCGAATCGTCCGTAGGCATGCGGGTGAACAGGAAGATAATCACGAGCTGGATGGCGCCAGAAAATAACAGGACCGCAGGGATGACTATTTTCCTGCTGTATTTATTAAGCTTCAGACAGAGCCTGTACAGCACGTAGCTCAGTCCCAGAACGACTGCGGTCAGCAGGATAAACAGCAAGAGATTTTGTTTCTCCAGCACTGTTGTATCACCATAGATTGCATAGTTATACTTCGCCCTGATAAAGAAGGAGGAAGCAATAAAGAGCCCTATGAAGAAGGCGAGCATGACATACAATATTCGCTGGATTCCCTTTACCAATGATAAGCCTCCTCTACGGCAGCGTCCGTTCTCCATCCGCACATGCCTTGATTAATAAAAGTAGTATAACCACCGAACCTGAATAACAGATGAAGATGGGGTTAAGGTGAATTTCAGGTGCGCCAATATACATGGATAAAGCTGGATAGCACGAAAAGACGCTGCAGAAAAGTAAATTTCTCAGCTTCACATGGTAAACATATTAATGTTGTACGTAATGCAACTTCGAATCGTAGATACCCGGGTGTTTGGGAGAATTGTTGTATAAAATACAAGAATCCCTCCGCTGAGCCGCCAGTTGGAGGAGAAATGCTGCATTCTGTACAACAATTGTCGATTACGGCCAGTTTATTGAGGGAAATGTTGTATTTGGTGCAGGATTTCATATTACCTATCCTTCAGATTCACTCCCCGATCACAGTAGGGTATAATTATATGAAACAAGAATAATTACAAGGGTGTGGTAAAGATGAAATGGCAAGAGGTTCGTTCCATTTACCCCGATCAATATGTGCTGCTCGAAATATTGGATTCTCATACCCAAGATAATATTCAGTTCATAGATGATGTTGCTCTAGTACGTGCCATCCAAGATCCCGATGAGGCCACCCGGCTATTATTAAACTGCAAGAATAACAATATTGTTTATCATACCGGACAAGAGAATATCACTGTCGAACTTAGAAATCATCCTCTGTACAGGAGTAGATAAGATGCAAATTGAGTTCATGCACGACTTACTTCAGACATCGATGACTATTAACTATAAAGGCCGTTTCTTAACCATAGACAATTTAGTGATCGATACAGGTGCTGCTCACTCTCTTCTGTCATCTGACATTGTTTCTGAACTAGGCATCAAATTTGAAAATGGAGATAAACTTGTCCGTAGCTTTGGAATCGGCGGGGATGAATACACGTTCCAGAAAACTATTGATCAAATCCAAATCGGTGAATTGATTATGAAGGATATCCCCATTGATTTTGGAATTTTCCATGAAGGTATTAATTATATCAACGGTCTCATAGGACTGGATATTCTAAAAAACGGGAACATGGTTATTGATCTAAGTCAGATGGAAATGTCCCCTGCAAAATCCAGTCACAGATAGAACCAGATAACCCCACGTTAATCCCCCCCACACCGGCTTTCACGATGTTTATCGTTCAGAAGCTTAGATTGGATAGCAGCAACTCAACTCATGGTACAAAAAATCCCCTCCAAGCCCTCTCCAGCCACCGCATCCTAAGATGCTGCTACCGGAAAGTCTGCCTGAAGGGGATCTGCCGTACTTGAATCTATTTACTTAAGCGGGTTAATCATTAATACCCTAACAGACTCTTTGTCTTCGCAAAAATATCATTGGCCATCTCCGTATACCGCGTGCTGCCGTTGGCTTCAACCTGAGCCGTATACTGGTCCCAGTTGTCCAGCTTCTCCTGGCCGGTCACGAACTTGAGCGTCATGGTCTTGACGTAATCCATCAGCGGCGTCGAGATCAGCTTCATCTGCTCATTCTCTTCAGGAGTAGCCATGATCGGCGGTGCCAGCTTGCGGGTATCCCGTGTCGACTGGACGCGGCTCACGAAGTCTTTCTCCCCATCGGTCATCTTGGACATCTTCAGCTTCTCAGAGCCGCCATAGGCGAACATCCCGCCGGCGAAGCCATAATCCACATTCAGCTGCTTAGCAGCACCTTCATTGATTCCGTTGTAATAGATATCCGGATTCAGCACTACATTTCCGTCTGCATCCAGGGTATACGTCTCCCCTTCTACGCCCCATAAGCTGAGCATCTGCCCCTCATTAGAGTACCAGAACCAGTCGACGAAACGGAGCATCTTAATGAACTCTTCTTCGCCCAGATCATCCAGCGCATTCTGGCTGATCATGATTCCGTTCTCCAGACGGGAGGTTTCGACCTGCAGTTTTCCTTTGGGGCCGCCCGGCTGGGTGATCATGTAGAGCTCGCTATCCGGAACCTGCATCTTGCTCTTGAAATCGGCCATAACCTGATAGATTCCGCTGATCACGTAGGTGTCGCCCTTGAAGAACTTGGCTTGTGCTGCATCATCTTCCTGAGTGAAGGATTCAGGGTCCATAATGCCTTCATTGACCAACTTGTTGAAGTAACCCAGATAGTCCTTGAAGTCATCGGAGGCATCGGCAAAAACAAACTGCTGCTTATCCTGGTCAAAGACCAGACCGTTGGATAATCCCCAGCCGGCAGTAACGCCATATTGAACCGCAGCAATGTTCAGTGCGGAATCTCCCTTGAACTGGTCAGAGATGACATAATTGCTGCCTGTGAAGTCCTTGACCTTCTTCATCGCTTCATAGAAGTCTTCGTAGGTCCAGTTGCCCTGCTGGCCTTCAACATCCACTCCTGCAGCCTCAAACACATCCTTGCGGATAATGTAGGAATAACCGCCGCCGGCAATCTCCCACATGCCTGGAAGCACGTAATATTTGCCGTCCTCCTTGAGCTTAGCCTTCAGGTCCTCCTCCATTCCCCAATCCTTCACGGCCTTCATATAGTTCGGCATGTACTGCACCCAGTCACTGACAGGTACAATCTGGCCTGTGGCCACGAAAGCGGATTCATCATAAGTCTTAGGAATAATATAAGGTGCATCTCCGCTGTTCACGAGCAGGGATTTCTGGTTCTCATATTCGGTTCTTGCCGTAATGGCCAGATCGAAGTTTACATTCGTTTTCTCCTGGATCGCACTCCACAGCCGCCAGTCTTTATTATATGGATAATTCTCATGGTCGCTGTACATCATGGAGTAGGTTACCGGTTCGTTCGAGTGGAAGGTCTGATCTGCGCCAAAGGTATAATCTTCCGCCCCGGCTGTTGCAGGTGCATTCGTACCCGCAGCATTCGGTGCTGTGGAATTACTGGTGCCCGAAGCCTCTTTATTTCCGGATGAACAAGCGGTCATAGACAACATCAACGCCAGCGATGCCATTGCAAGTGGTTTACTGAATCTCATTGTTTGCCTCCCTTTTTGTGTATAGAGCTATATATAACAGAGAGGGTCATAACCCCCTCCGGTTATACCGTTTATCCTTTGACCGCGCCGATCATCATGCCCTGTACGAAATACTTCTGCACGAAAGGGTACACGCAGATAATAGGCAGTGAGGTTAACACCATGGCTGTCGATTTGATGCTTGCCGCAATCTGGCTCGTCTGATCGGAGGATGCCCCGATTTCTGTCGGACTGACCGCGTTGTCGATAATTTGCTTCAGATACAAGGCGACCGGCCATTTCTCCTTGGACTGCAGATAGAGTGACGGTCCGAACCAGTTATTCCACATGCCGACCATAACGAACAGCATAATGGTTACCAGAATCGGCTTTGACAAGGGCAGAATGATTTTGGTAAAAATCCCGAATACCCCCAGACCGTCAACTCTTCCCGCTTCTTCTAATTCATAAGGCAGGCTGGCAAAAAACGTCTTCATCAGGATGACATTGAAGGCGCTGATCGCCCCCGGAATAACAATCGCCCAGATCGTATCCCGCATCTCTAAAGTTTTGGCCACCAGGATATAGTTCGGGATGAGCCCGCCTCCGAAATACATCGTGAATAGTACGAATGGAATGAAAAACTTGTTGAGCCGCAGCTTCTCTTTGGACAGCGGATAGGATATCACTGCCGTTGCGGTCACCGCGATTAAAGTGCCTGTAACGGAATATACAATGGTGTTCCAGTAGTAATGGAAGAAATCCGGCTTGCTCAAGATCACCTCATAAGTTTTGGTCGTGAATTCTACCGGGAATAAGGTCACCTTGCCTGCATAGATAGCGGCTTCCGAACTGAAGGACTGGGCTACGAGATAGACAAATGGATACAAGGTGAAGATGACAATCAGAATCATAAATATACTGTTCATAATGTTAAATAAGTTAAAGGTTGAGGTTCGCTTCACGGGTTCGGCTCCTTTCTACCACAGGCTTGATTTCGTAGTTCTTTTGGATACGGTATTGGCAATCGTCACCAGGATCAGTCCAATAATCCCTTCGAACAAGCCTACCGCTGTCGCATAGCTGAAGTTCCCTCCGGTGATCCCCATCCGGTACACATAGGTAGAGATAACATCAGCGGTTTCGTAGGTAAGCGGATTGTACAGCAGCAGGATTTTCTCGAAATTGGAACCCAGAATACTGCCGATATCCAGAATCAGGAGCACCATAATCGTCGGCAGAATGCCGGGAATGGTCACATGCTTGGCCAGCTTGAAGCGGTTAGCGCCATCCATCTTCGCTGCCTCATACAGCGATGGATCGATGCCGGTCATCGCGGCCAGATAGAGAATCGTTCCCCAGCCCAGGCTCTGCCAGACGCCGGAGGCAACATAGATCACCGGAAACCACTGCGGCAGGGAGATGAAGGAGATTTTCTCCAGTCCAAAGGATGTCAGAACGCTATTCAGGGGGCCCGTTAAAGAAACCACCTCTTTAATCATCCCTGCGACGATAACCATGGAGATGAAATGCGGAAGATAGGATACCGTCTGGACGAATTTCTTCCATTTGATCCTCCGTATTTCGTTAAGCAGGAGCGCAAATGACAAAGTAACAGGGAATTTCACCAGGAGATAACTGACACTTAAGGTAAGATCATTGAAAAAAGCCCGCCAAAATGTCGGATCCTTCATAAACATCTCGAAGTACGTAAACCCGACCCATTCGGTACCCAGGATATTAGGCCCGCCTCTGTACTTCCGGAAAGCAATAATGTTCCCCAGCATCGGTGCGTACTTGAAAATAATGAAGTAGATTACCGGGATGACCAGAAACGAATATAGCTTCCATTCTTGTTTAACATGCTTCCATAAGGGAATTCTGTCCGCCTTCTTGCGTGGAATCATGCCTGCTGTCTTGGCTTTAGCAGGAACTGCCATGTCATCATCACTTCCTCATGAATAATTCGTCTAGCAGGGACGGCAGCCTGACGCTTGCGGGCGGGTTCGCGGCCGTCCGGATGTAATCGCTTTCTGCTCCATCAATGTACTTGCTAACCCGGCGGCTCATCAATGTTCAATACCGGAAATGATGTACGTTAACCTGCAAATGGCGGTTGACATCTTGAAACGGATAGACGGTTTCGCGTATTTCCGCTCTGGAAACCAAAAAAGATGACCTCCGGCAACCGGAGATCATCTGTCCATCTGCTTCACTATTCTGTTTCACTGGATCGCCTTGTATTTCCCCGGCGTAATCCCTTCATACTTCTTAAATACCCGGATAAACGCATGGCTGCTGGCGAATCCAACCTTCTCGGCGGTATCGTCGATGCTTGCCCCTTCGAGCAGCAGAACCTTGGCTGCTTCTACCCGGCTCTGGCTGATATAATCACGCAGTCCGACCTGCCCTGTCTGTTCGCGGAACAACCGGGATACATACTGCGGCGTCAATCCGAAATGATCGCCGATCTGTGACACACTCAGGTTCTTATCGCTGTAGTTCTCCTGCACGAACGCTGTAACCTTCTCGCCGATACCGGCACTCGTCTGCAGATTAGGCTTACTGCGGAGCACCGTGCATACCCGCTCAAAGATATCGAGCAGCTCCTTCTCGAATTCGGGCTTCGTGGTGCAGGACAGCAGCCGCTTGAGCGGCCGCCATTCATCCCAGGCGATGCTGGCCTGCTCTTGATCAGGAATGGCTTTAATCATCGTAGCCGCTACATCAAGCAGGATGCATTTCGAGATTTCATGCGACCTCTCTCTTTGGAACGCTTGCTGTAAGATACTATTAATCATCTCGTTGGCCTTATCAAATTCATCGGCCTTCAGGAAGTTGATCAGCATCATCTGGTCATTCACCGTGAAGAAATAACTGCCGGCGCTTGGCTTGATGCTTCCGTACCAGATCAGCATCTCATCTCCGAGCACGCTGCGGTATTCCTGGGCTTCCAAGGCTTGAAGGAACGCGAGATTCACGCCGTTCAGACCTGTCTGCAGCTCACTGCCCACTGTGGTGAAGCGGAGCTTGTACCGGAGAGTAATGAATTCGTAGGCTTGGGCCAGATCATCCTCGATATCATCCTTCCAGTGCTCTGCACGCTCCGGAGCTACGTTCACGACCGCCGCCAGCATGCCGTCCATATCAGTGAAATTGATCGTCCAATGATTGCTGACCAGGTCGGCAACAATATTGGATACAATAAATTGGGATAACGCGAGATCCTGTATCCCATCGTCATCGCTATCGATATAGAACAGCAGCACTGCGAAATTATCAGTCGTCCAATTCAGCTTATACATCTTCGCCAGCTCCGTGAACGGGACGTTACGGTCTGCCTGACCCTTCAGGAGCCTCCCTAAATAGTAATTCTGCAGCACGCGCAGCTGTTGATCATGCTTATTGTTCGTATCATCCCGTTCCCTGATCGTCTCCAGAACATTCCTGCGGATGAACGTATATTCATCCAGGTATTCACCGGTGCCCTGCGCAGGATTGCGGGTGAATACGCTGACCAGCTCTTTGATCGGATCATAGTTTTTGCGGGCGAAATAATAGATAACCGCACTGCCAACCGCAAAGCACAGCAATAATCCGTACATGTTCATCGTCCGCATTCCCCCGATATGCTCCCAGAAGACATCGGTCGGAAACACGCTGATATACTTCCAGCCTGTCGTATCGGACGACTCGATGGTAATCATCGATTTAACTCCCTGAAAGGTGCTCGTAAAGGTGCCGGTGCCGCGGTCATTCCATTCCTGATAAGCCGAAGGTTCGATCAGCGTATCTCCAGCATTCTGAATCATAATCTGGCCGTTCGTGTCCATAATAAATACCCGGCCCCGCTCTACCCAGTCGATGTTCGCGAGCATCGTCATCATCTTCTCCACATTAAGCGGTACGATGAGTGCGCCTGTTAGTTCGGCAGTCGCCTGAATCGGCAACGAACGGATATAGAACGGGGTATACGTAACCTTTTTATCCAGATTCTTGAGTGGAAGCAGCACGTATTCACCCGAATGATGCTGGCCCATAAGCTGCTGCCAATCATCGTAAGCGAACGTATCCGTCTGAAGCTTCATCTCATAAAAAGATTGTTCTTCTATATAGGTCTCACTGGAAAGCACCGACTGCAGCGGTTTGGAATATAAGTTAATCTCCTTAATGAAGTTGTTGGCAGATAACATTTTGCCCAGCTCCTGCTTCAGCCCGTATACCTTGTAAGCGTTATCAGCTGTGGATGAAGACAGAAAGCCTTTCACTTCGGAATGAACGGCCAGCTGTGTGGCCAGGCTCTCTGTCTGCCGCAGCTCCCCGTCCACAATATATCTTACCTGCTGGAGCATCGCCCTGCTTGCCAGCTTAATCTCATTTTTCACAATTTCTCTCGTCTGACCATAGATGATCACACTAAGAATGACAGGTATGCACAGAATCACCGCATACGAGACAATTAACCGGAAAACTACACTTTGTGTGAAATGGCCCCTTTCCAAATTCAATTGCAATCCCCCTAATTCCCTTTTTTGTACATTTCAATCATAAATGAAATTGGGGTAAGCTTCATATGTACAATTTGAAATCTGATGTACAGTTTAAGCAGGTTTGGCTATTTACTCACTGCGGATCACACGAAAACCCTGGTCATTTCCCCTGCTGCTCCCCTCAAACTTGCCCCGAAATGATACCTCTGTATTGTTAACGCCGCCGATCCACCCGCCGCCCTTCACCAGTCTGAGGGAGCCGCTGTTGCTGTCCGGGCCTTCGTACCAGTTCCAGCACCATTCCCTTACGTTACCTGACATGTCGTAAAGCCCCAGCTCATTGGGTTTCTTGAGGCCGCTAATTTTCGTTTGGCTATGATTATTCTCGATCGCCGGCCAGTTCCAATCCCCGTTTAAGAATTGATCCCCGGAATTCCTCCAATACCAGGCTACCTCATCAGCCTTGCTGCTTCCGCTATAGCTGCTGCTCTTGCTCATCTGTCCTCCGCCTGCTGCATATTCCCACTCCGCTTCAGTCGGCAAACGGTAGCCGTTCACTCCTGCATTGACCGTTACGGTCCATTTCATAAAATCTCTGTCGCTTGTATTATTCGGATCAACAGTGTTCTTGTCTATATTGTAATAGGGCTTCAGGCCCTCTTTCATACTCCGTTGATTGCAGTACTCCACAGCATCATACCAGGTTACACTCTCTACGGGCAGATTATCCCCTTGAAACTGGGAGGGGTTATTCCCCATCACCTCCAGCCATTCTTGTTGAGTCACCTCATATTTACTGATATAAAAATCCGGGAGGGTCACATCTGTTCCGTAATAATTGGATTTTGTGTCTACAAAGGTACCGCCCTCGACCCATACAAGACGCTCTTCCCTGGCAGGCTTCTCCTGCGAGCAGGCACCGGCAATACCCGTTAACGCTATTAAAAAGACAATCAATAGTTTTCGCATGGATATATCTCCTTTGAACCGATTGGGAAAGGTACGGACCTGCTGATAAGCATCTATATAGGAAGCACAGTAGTCATAAATGTTGTACGTTCTGCAACAGCATGACGGAAATGTTGTATTAGGTGCAGGATGATATAAAAGGTTTAATCTGGAGTTCAGCCTATATAACTGGCTTATTAAGGCCGCCGGCTGTGTGACCGGCAGGCCTCCGTCCTATCAATGATCAGCCGTCTTTCTGAATAACCGGAACCCGGTTAGTGCCTGTCAGCTGCCTGTTACCACACCGTTACATTAGAACTGCCGCTGCTCTGATACCCTTCTGTAGCAAGGACCTGATACGACCAGCTGCTTCCCAGATTCATGCCTTTACTCGCCCATGCGTTAACATGGTTGCTGAAAGTGATAGCCACGTTGCTGCCCGTCGCTCTCTTCGACTGTCTTACACTCCAGAACTGGGTGAACGTTGCTGTACCGTCAATGGAGGGTGCGTTGGTCCGCGTAGTCGTATAGATATCATAGGTGCCCCCGTCACTGGTCACGGTGCCTTTATACGTTCCGGTAGGTCTGTAAGTACCCCAGCTGTCAACAACGTAATATTCGATGAGTGAATTTCTTGTCCAGCCGTACAGGGTCAAATACCCGTTGCCGGACGGCGCCCAGACGCCTGCATTGTAGTTGATTGTTCGTGTTGGCGACCCAACATTCCAGCCTTTACCGACCACGAAATTTCCGGTATTGGACCAGTTCACACTGTAATTCCCGCCAGATCCGTTCGTAGCATTGACTGTACCTCCGCCATCAGTCCAGTTCTGCCAATAATCTGTCGCTGCACTTGAGGTCGCTGCAAACGCGCTGAAGCTCATGGTGGCTGCCATCAATACCGTTAGAATTTTCTTGTTTAACTTAAACATTGAATTACCTCCTAAGAATAATTTGTTGTGTACAGCCTTTCTTCCCCGCCCTCACTTGCCCGTAGCCTCTGTCCGCAGAATCTAACTTATCCTGAGTTATCTCCCAGATATTTACTTGTCCTCCTTCACGAGTAAATTATATAAGGTAAGCGTTTACATTTCTCTCTGCAAATTAAAGGTTTAATCCCAATTTTTATAGGTCTTATGGAGGCGAGACGGCAAAACCTTGTCAATTAAAAAAAACCGCCCCATTAAAGGACGGCTCTGCATCAGCAATCTTATGGATTTTGTCAGCCCATCTTGATTACGGCCTTCACCACATCTTCCTTGTTATTGATTACGAAATCAAAAGCCTTCTGGGTATCCTCGAAGTTGAATTCATGGGTCACGATACCCTTGACGTCAATTTTACCGTCGGCAATCGCTCCTATGGCGGCAGGATACAGGTTGCGGTAACGGAATACCGATTTGATGTCGGCTTCTTTGAACATAATCTGCATAAAGTCGAAGTCGATGATATCCTTGGCTGCGAGTCCGACGAGCACAATCGTTCCGCCTCTTTTGACCAGATAAGGCGTCTGCTTCACGGTATGCTCGCTTCCCGCTGTTTCAATGACCTTATCTACGCCCTGACCGTCTGTCAGTTCAGCGATTACATCCAGAACATTCTCCTGCCTGGCGTTGATTACCCGGGATGCGCCCAGCTTCTTCGCTGCTTCCAGCCGCTTCTCAATGATATCTACGACCACAATATCCGTTGCCCCATATGCCTTGCAGGCCAGTAGTGTGACAAGTCCGATGCAGCCCGCTCCGAGGATCACAACACGGTCACCCAGCTTAATTCCGCCTTGTGCTGCAGCATGCAGGCCCACCGCCAGCGGCTCCACCAGTGCCCCCTCTTCTGAAGATACGCTGTCTGGAAGCTTGAAGGCCATATTCTCCGGAAATGCCATATAATCCATCAGGCAGCCATGGTAAGGCGGAGTCGCCAGAAACTGTACATCCGGACAGAGATTATACTTGCCGCTCTTGCAGAACTCACACTGGCCGCAGGTGACTCCAGGCTCCAGCGCAACCCGGTCCCCTACCTTCAGATGCTTCACCCCTGGTCCCAGCTCCACCACTTCTCCGGCACATTCATGCCCCAGGATGAAATCTCCGTCGACCACGAAGTCACCGATCCGGCCATACTCCAGATAGTGCACATCTGAGCCGCAAATCCCGACATATTCCAGCTTCACAACAACCTCGCCCTCTTTGGCTACCGGCATGTCAATTTCATTCATTTCCAATTTCTTCAGCTCTGTCATATAAAAGGCTCTGTTCTTCACAAGTTTCTCCTCCTCAGGGGCATTAGCGTTCTGTATAACCATCTGAATTACTTCAAGGCCTCTGCCTTCTCCAGCAATTCGATATACTCATCCACGTTATCCTTGGCAATCAGCGGGTTGCCAATATCAGTGTCGATCTGTTTCTCCGCACCGGTCAGCAGCTTGTTACTGGTATCGAGCAACTTCTCTGCCAGCTCAAAAGCATTCTGCAGACAAGTGGAGGTCATCTTGCCCTCCTTGATCAGCTGAAACGCCTCTGCCGTTCCATCCACACCATAAGCCAGCATGCTGCTGAACTTGGCATTATCCTTAACCGCTTCAATCGCGCCTGCCGCCATATTGTCGTTCATAGAAACAACAGCATCGATGGTATCGTTGGCCTGAACCCAGTCCTCCATATATTTCATCGCTTCGTCCTTGTTCCAGTTGGCAATCTGTTCGCCGACGATCTGCACATCCGGACGTTTGTCGAAGAATTCCTTCTGCCAGCTCTCTCTGCGCTTGTCAGCGTGGAAGTTCCCGGACGGGCCGTTCAATACAACGACCTTGGCATTCTGCGGGATCTGATCCAGCGCTGCGCGGGCATTGACTCCAGCCTGCTCGTAAGGATCGGCATCCACGGTTGAAGCTCCTTCAATGCCGGAGATGCGTGCATTAGTAGTGATGGCAAAAATACCGGCTTTGATCACCTTCTCTACGTAAGGTCTTTGCGCTTCACCGTTATTCGGCTGCACAATGACAAGGTCGAATTTGTTCGTAATGGCATTCTCGATCATGGAATTCTCTTTATCGTCACTGGCCTGCCCGTCGAAGACCTCCAGCTTGATGTTCGGATATTTCTTGGCTTCTTCCTTCACGGCGTTGGCAAGCCAGGCTGCAAAGGAGTCAGACTGCGCACGGGCGATATAGGCAACCTTATATACTTTCTCACCGCTGTTACTTCCTTGCGCTCCTGAATCGGAGGAGCTTGCCGTATTCGAATTGCCACAGCCTGCTAGCAGTCCCAGTACCAACAGCATCGAAACTAAGGTGATCCATGTTTTTCTCATTGTTTTTCCCCTTTTATTTATTTTAAACAGCGCCGCTGTTTAATCCGGTTGCCTGGACATCCTCTTACCTGTACCGGGTCACTTGGCGATTCCCGGACTCTGCTCCCTCTTGCGTCCGCTGCTCTTGCCGTTCTTGTCTTCAATTCTGCCAAGTGTGTTCTTGGTTCTGCGGTTCTTGGACCGGATATCGTAGATTACCGCCAGCGCTATGATGGCCCCGCGAATAATCTGCTGCATGTAGGAGTCGACATTGGTCAGGTTCATGATGTTATCCAGGAAGCCTACAATGAAGGCGCCAGCCAAGGTGCCGCCCGCCGAACCGATCCCGCCGGAGAAGCTGGTGCCCCCGATGATCGCCGCCGTCAGCGCCGTGAATTCATAGTTGATTGCACCGTTGGGAAGCCCGGCATTCACCCGGGACATGAAGAGAATTCCGGCAACCCCTACGAAGATACCGTTGATGATGAAAGCCGTGTATTTAACCTTGGATACGTTGATACCTGAAGCGGTAGCCGCTTCTTCATTCCCGCCCACTGCAAACAGCGAGCGTCCGAACCTGGTATGCCGCAGGATGTACCAGGTGATAAGGGCAAAGGCAATCAGAAATAGCACGGGGATAGGAATGAAGCCGATGGAGCCTTGGCCGAGGACGGTGAAATCCCCCAGCTGCAGGATGTTCTGTCCTTTGGTGAAGAGGAGGGCAACCCCGCGGGCCATCGTCAGCATGGCCAGTGTCGCAATGAATGGCGGCGTCTTGAAGGTGCTGACCATCACGGCATTGACAATATTGCACACCACGCCGGTCACGATGCCGACGACAATAGCGGCTGTAAAGGAACCTGTAGATTTGTAAGCGGATACAGCAAACACTCCGGAAAGGGCCAGCACAGAGCCCTGCGATAAATCCAGCATCCCGCTGATAATCAGCAGGGTCTGGCCAAACGCCAGGATGGTAGTTACCGCCAGCTGGGTGGAGATGTTGGTCAGGTTATTAATGGACAGAAAGTTCGGGTTGGCAAAAGAACAGACAATAAATAAGGCCAGCAGCACCAGATAGATGCTGTACGTCTTTTTAAATGTGCTCCAGAATTGGCTCCAATTCATCTCTTTCAATTCAGTTCACCTCATTTGATGTAATCGTTCCGGTGGCGTACTTCATAATCTGCTCCTGGGTGAAATCCTCCCGGCTGATCTCCCCGGTAATCGTGCCCTTGGCCATCACGTAAATCCGGTCGCACATCCCCAGCAGCTCGGGCAGCTCGGAGGAGACCATAATGACGACCTTGCCCTCCTTGACCAGATCTGTCATCAGCTTATAGATTTCGTATTTGGCGCCCACGTCGATGCCCCGGGTAGGCTCATCCAGAATAAGAATATCCGGACCCAGAATCATCCATTTGGCCAGCACCACCTTCTGCTGGTTGCCTCCGCTCAGCGAGGCGATGACTGTATCCATCGAGGGTGTCTTCACCCGCATCTTCTGGAACATCTCCGACACGATATCCTGCTCGGCCTTGGCATGATGCCGGAAGCGGTAGAACACGCTCTTCAGGGAAGACAGGGTCGTATTCTCCTTCACCGACCGCATAGGAATGATCCCGTATCTGCGTCTGTCCTCGGAGAGCATGACCATACCATGCCTGATGCTCTGCTCCACGTTCTTGATCGTGACCTCGCGGCCCTTGATGTACACCTGCCCGGAGGCGATGGGATCAAGCCCGAAGAGCGAACGCATCACCTCGGTTCTCCCTGCCCCGATCAGTCCGGCGAAGCCGACCATTTCCCCCTTACGTGCATGGAAGCTTACATTCTCATAACCGCCGTGACCGCTCAGATTCTCTACCTTCAGCAAGGTGTCGCCAATCTCTACTTCTTCTTTCGGGTAGGTATTGGTAAGCTTGCGGCCGACCATCAGCGAGATCACCGTCTCAATGTCCAACTTCTCCTTGGGATGGCTCTCCACTACCGTTCCGTCCCGGAATACGGTAATCTCATCGGCGATCTGAAAAATCTCGTCCAGCTTATGCGAAATATAGATAATACTGACGCCCCGGGCCTGCAGCTCCCTGATCTTCACGAACAGCTTATCTACTTCCTCGTGGGTAATCGCAGAGGTAGGCTCATCCATGATGATGATATCTGACTTGTACGAAATCGCTTTCATAATTTCCAGCATCTGAATATCGGACACCGTCAGATCCTTGAGCAGGGTAGTCGGGGAATACGGCAGATTCTCTGCACGCAGCAGCTCCTTTGTACGCGCTCTGACCTGCTTCCAGTCCACCTTGCCGAACCGGTTCGCCGGCAGATTCCCGAGAAAGATATTCTCTTCCACTGTCATTTCCGGCACATAGTTCAGCTCCTGGAATATCATCGAAATCCCCAGGCTCCGTGCCTGAATCGGGTTGCCGATTCTGACGGGCTTCTCGTCTATGAAGATCTGCCCGCCATCCGGCTGGTGAATGCCGTTGATGATCTTCATGAGGGTTGATTTACCTGCACCGTTCTCGCCGCACAGGACATGCACCGAACCTTTTCTCACCTTGAAATCAATCTTGTCTAACGCCTTGACCCCCGGAAAGGACTTCTCGATCTGTGACACCCTGAGTTTAATGCTCTCTTCCATTCCTTTCCCCCCATATGATGAACTGATTTCCCGCCTGCTCCAATTGTTACTAAAGTACTTTTATAAAACCTTCTAAATAAGATTATAGCCAGTTTTGTATTGAAGTCAACAAAAACTTAAACCGTAGTGGAAACGCAGTCAATTGGCAGTTTTCTGTATAAAGCGGACATACATAAACGCCTCCGGAAGAGGGCGGAGCTGCAGATGCAGCACCGTCCCTCTTCCGGAGGCGCGGGAGAAGAACAGGATATTCTTTTGATTAAATCCACGGTTCAAATAAGCTGAATGCTGAATATTAACTCAAGGCCCGGTCGTCACTGCGGTGAATATTTCGACTTCCGGCCGCTGACGTCCCCAGATTTCCTGATTTGTACCGCTGCTCGCGGTGGAAATCCCTTGTCTCCGTCTTATATGGCTAGATGCTGTCAATAAACTCCGTTACCAGTTCCAGCGCGGCTCCCACGGCAGTAGCCTCCAGCTTGTATTTGCAGACCCGGAGGTAGGTGCCGTCCTGCTCGAAGGTGTTCTTCCGGGCCGCGAGCGCCTGGAGATCATCAATGTATTCCTCCATATACGCTCCGGCATAACCGCCGAGAATTACATCGCAATCGTACAGCATCCGCAGGTTGTTAATTGTAATCACCAGATAGCCAAGGTACTCCTGCCAGATGGCCTTTTGCGGCTCATTCCCCTCCCGCAACAGCCGGAAAAATTCAGAAATGCTGCCCCCGGTGCTGTCCGATAGTATTCTAGCTGAGCAATAGGCATCCACACAGCCCTTCTGCCCGCAATAGCAGGTACGGCCCTCAGGCATAATCGTCATGTGTCCGAACTCTCCGCCACGGTGGTTCTGACCGGCATAGATCTGGTTACTAACTATAATTGAACCGCCCACGCTGTTGTTAAGGGATAAATAGACTACATTGTGAATGTCTTGCTCCCCCCACAATTCGGTGAAGCCGGCCGCGTTCGCATCATTGCTGAGCACACAGGGATAAGGGATGAATTCGGCGAACCGCCGGACACTTCCGCCTTTGAAATCAATGACTGTGGCATAGCTCACCGTCTGGCGGTCATCGGACAGAATCGCGGGCAGCGCAATCCCCACGCCCAGAATCCGGCTGCGGTCAAGCTGGCATTCTTCCACAAAATCCTCCACCAGCTTGCCCACCCCCTGGAAATAGACCTCGCTGTTCGCGAAGGGGAAGTGGTTTCTGACATTCTTAACGATTCTGCCGCTAAGATCAATGATGACTATCCCCACATGGTTCAGGGTCACATCCAGCCCGATGGCATATCTCGCCACACTGTTGCAGGCCATCGACTTGGCTTTGCGGCCGCCGGTGGATTCGAACAGTCCGGTCTCCTCGATCAGCTCTCTTTCCTGCAGCTCTTTTAGGTTCTGGGTTACTGTAGGCAGGCTTAGATTGAGCGCCTGCGCAATCTCTTGAATAGAAGTAGATTCACGGTGATACAGATATCGGTAAATGGCGTTCCGGTTCATCTTTTTAACTTCCATACTGTTCAAGCGATGTGTCGCCATCATATAGCCTCCGACTTTTACAAATGTACTTTAATAATGTATATAAATATAATATACAATCACACCCGTTTTTGCAATCATCTGTATGTTTTATTTGTGAATATTTTCACTAATATACGGTCATTGTATCAAGTATTTATTTCCCCGTCATTAGTCTTTTCACACTTGCACCCCGAATTGCGTTGTTTTGTCCAAACCGTGGCCCCT
The DNA here is from genome assembly GCF_000802655.2 of Paenibacillus sp. IHB B 3415. NCBI lineage: Bacteria > Bacillati > Bacillota > Bacilli > Caryophanales > Paenibacillaceae > Paenibacillus > Paenibacillus sp. IHB B 3415. The sequence goes on from NZ_JUEI01000003.1 coordinate 41,600, forward strand.
AGACTAGCTCGACTCTTACGTTCAACCGCATAAACACCCTAATGTTGTACGTATTACAACTCTGCCCCCTAAATAATAGACACCTCGTCAGGATTGTTGTATGAATTACAAGAATTGTCCCGCTCAACCGCCCATTGGAAGGCGAAATCCTGCCTTTTATACAACAATTCCCGAATAGGACTGATATTAATAGAGAAATGTTGTATTTCGTGCAGGATTTAGTAGGGTAGGAGTGACAGCGAACGGTTGAGCCTGAATGAATTCATCCTTAGAGCGGCTGCCATCGCCGATGCACACCCCGATAATCTTCTGCTGCCCTGCATGTCTTCCCCCTCCTACTCCCTCGCTACGCTCACCATCCTAACCCCAAGAATGACAAACCAGGCTGCAAACAGCAGCTGTGCTACAAAGTTCATTACGTTACCTATTAGCCAAGGAAACGAGCCGATCAGATCGAACACCCCTGCCAAAAGCCCAAAGTAGGCCGTGAACCTGCCGATTCTGCTTGTTCGGATGACAAGGCTGAGCAGAATAGTCCCTAACCCTAAGATAAGCGCGATACAGTGCATGCCCCCATAATAAATGCTGATAACCAGCCTGTAGAGGTCAGGGGAAAGTCCAATGTCATACACCGGATATACTAACCGGCCCAGTATAACAACCATGATTATATAGACGGGAATGGTGACCGCAAATAAGCCGCAGCCGAGCATCGTTCGAATGGAATCCCCCTTCACCAACAGCCGGTACAAGGCCACGATGGAGGGCATTAGCAGTAATGCGGCGAAGATAAGCACTTCGTCTGCCATGGAGATATTAAACCGCCACTCCTGCAACCAGGACATCAGCTCAGCATCCGGCAGCGGGGGAGCAGGCATAGGCATCATAAACAGATACTGGGCAAAAAAGAGAATGCCGGAAAGAATGAATGTGATTCCGCCGAACTTAATCAGGTTAACCGTTGGTTTCAAGCCGCTTCATCTCGATTCAGTTATATATGAAATTAGCCTCAGAATCCATTACTTGTCGTATGCTATAATCATAGCAAAATTGCCAGGAGGAGCCTATGAACCGGATACAAAAAATTACTGACAGAGATCAGAATATATCACAAGAGCTGCTGGACATTTGGGAATCAGCGGTCCGTGCCACGCATTTTTTCCTAACAGAACAGGATATTGAAGGATTACGTCCCTTGGTTCATCAAGGTATCGCACATGTCTCCCATTTGCTTGCCTATACCGGTCAGGAGTATTATCTCGGCTTCATCGGCGTTCAGGAGCAGAAGATTGAAATGCTGTTCGTAGACCCCGCCGTCAGAGGACAAGGCATTGGTAAGCAGCTAGTCACTTATGCCCTGCACACTCTAAACGTACTTTACGTGGATGTGAATGAGCAAAATCCCCAGGCTCTCAGGTTCTATGAGCATCTGGGATTCCAGGTCTATGACCGGTCTGAACGGGATGAACAAGGCCAGCCTTGGCCTATTCTGCATATGAAGCTATCACAGATATAGCAATCCGGGCAGCCTTAACGATATCACCCAGCGCCATGCTGGCCTTACCCGGCTTATCGAGCACTTGCTCAGGGATATAGGGCACATGGATGAAGCCGCCGCGCATAGCCGGATAATGCTGTTCAATGTGATGGAGCAGACCGTACATCGTGTTGTTGCAGACATAAGTTCCAGCGCTGTTCGAGAGGAAGGCCGGCAGGCCGTTGTCTTTGATTCTCTGAACAATTCTTTTGACAGGCAGGCTGGAAAAATAGGCATTCGGTCCGTCCGCGCAGACCGGCACATCCTCCGGCTGGCAGCCCTCGTTATCGGCAATGGGAGCATCCATCAGATTAACTGCAATCCGTTCCACCGTAATGCCGCTCACCCCGCCCGCCTGTCCGATACAGATCACCGCATCCGGCTTTTCGGCCTCCATATAGCTGATCAGTGTCTCCACCGACTTCTGGAACACCACGGGCAGAGACCGCTTAATGATCTCCGCACCGCCAATGTAATTCTCCAGACGCTGTACCGCCTCCAGCGAAGGATTGACAAGCTCTCCGCCAAACGGCTCGAAGCCTGTTATAAGGATTTTCATAGCGTGTAGCCTCTCTTTCTTTCTGAGCCGTTATCCCGGAAAAGCCAGTACATGCGCATTGTCAATCAGGAACAACGCTATGGATCATGTCCGCTTAACCTCTACTCCCTCGCTGTCCAAATATTCAGCGCACGCGAGCGGACCGCAAGGTTCGTGTGATTTCTGAACGACCGCAAACGCTCTGCCGGTTCCGGGCTCCAATGTAGAGCCTGTCCTGCTACTTCCAGCAATGAAAGTCCCATATACGGGGATTCGTAGCGCTGTCCAGCCCCTAGCACATCCACAATTTCGAGCAGAGTCTCCGGATTCCAGTATCCTGTGCTGTCTTGTATACTATGGGCGATCTGGCTGTACGCTTCGCTTAACAGCTGCGGCTGATCTGACATACCATCAACCATCCGGTTCAGATACGCGGCGGATTCCTCCACGTTATTCCAGTCAATGGCTGCGATATACAACTTCATCACAAGCTGCTGTAAAGTCTCATCGGCTGCGTGACAATCGATCAGTCCCAGGTACAAAGGGATAAGATGGATACGTGTATTCTTCGGCAACGAGGTCAGCTGGTTAATTAATTTCTGGAGGCGCTGCCGGTGAGGCAAATCTCTTCCCGCTGCTGCATTCCAATCCCCGCTTATCCCTGTACCGGCCAGCTTCCGGCAAACACCAATTACAACCTCGTTGACCTTGCCGTCGCGGCAGGTTTCGATCAGCGTGTTCACCGCAGCTTCCCATCTGGTGCTGTCTTCCAGGTCCGTAATCGCCTGAGCAGCGGCAGCAGCAATCACGTCCTCATTTCCGTTGTTCCACCAAATCATAGCAGCAAAAGCATACCTGCCAACGAACGTATCCGGATGATTGGCAATCTCAATGATTAAGGCCAGATAGCGCGGTCTATAGTCAAGCGGAAGAGCATTAGGCTGCTGGGATAATAAGCTTAGTGCGATATCACTCTGCGGGGAAGCAGCGATGGCCCTTAGAATCTCCCAGCTGCGTTCATCATCCAAAAGCTGTTTGGCAGCATGCCCTATGGCGATGATCACATCCTTATGGGCGCTTGGCTTGCCGAGCTCGTTCAGGAGCAGCGGAAGGCTGTCCTCACTTCTATACGTACCAAGCAAACGGATCGCTTCTTTCCGGACCGTAATCTTCAGCTTATCCCGGTTCAGCAGCTCTTTCAGCATGGCAGCCAATAACACCGGATTCACTCTGCGGATGCACCTCGGGATCGAATACATGGCCACACGGGCCCGGTCTCCATCCAGATTGTCCAGCAGAACGGGGAGCGCCTTCTCCGGCTCTTCCAGCAGTGACAGGGCATGAAGCGCCGCCTCTGCTACAGCGACTTCCTTATCCTGAACCAGTCCAAGCAGCCTGTCCGGGTCAAGATCAGGCATACCGGCCATGATCCTGATCACTCTTGCACGCTCGGACAGACTGCGCTTAGGATCGCCAGCAATTTTTGCTAATACAGAATGGTAAGCTTGCTGCTGACGCGGCAGCCACCGGTAGAATCCGCTCTCCGCCGGCACGGGATAAATCGTTTTGCCTGACAGAAACCTGCCTTTGATCACAGCTCCCGAAATAAACGGATCGAGCCACTCCTGACGCTTTAAGTGCAGATGCCGGAACACTTCATGGATCGTAATATACGATTTATCCGAGGCCAAAAGTTCCTTAACTCGGGCATCACGCGTCTGATGTGGTTCAAGCCAGAGCCGGGTTGCACGCATAGCTATTGCATCTGCCTTGGCCCTCGTGGCTTCCTTTAACAGATTCTGAAGTTTAATAATACCGTGACCTCTTTTGCCAAAAGAACCCGCCAGGCTCATTACCAGATAGTAGTTCTCTGTCCGGTTGGCCTGTGCAGCAAAGGTATAAATGCTGTCGAAGATCCTCTCTTCTACGCCCTGGGGCAGTTTCTCCAGTGACGGAAGGGATAGCTGCCCGTTCTGCTTGGCCAGCTTCTTGATTGTATTTAGCGCAAACTTGAACAGCTCACCGTGAGGCTGCCCTGCGTTATGCCGCAGAATAGCAAAGGCCAGCTGCTGGACAGAGAACTTCGTACCATGCGAGGTATCTCTGGCATCGATAACACTATCAACGAGTAAAGTAAGCAACTGCACATGGGCATCCTCGTATACAGACGCAGGACTTTCTGACAGCTCCTTGAACACTGCGCTGCGGACAGGGTCCTGGTCATTCTTAATCCGGCCCAGATATACCAGGGTTTCATTCATCCCCCGCCTCGACAGAACCGTACTTCGTATCAGCTGCATAAGCGCCGTAGCACGTTCGTCTGCACTGGAGACCCGTGTGGCCAGCTCAAGCTGCTCTCTTGAATGAAGAATGGAGCGGCAGGCGGTAATACGGAGGGTCCGGTCCCGGTTATCCTTGATCTCACGAAGGCCAAGCATCCGGGCAGCTTCCTTATCACGCAAGGCATGCGGTAATACATACAGTAATTTTTCCGGGAAAATACGCCCTTTGCGTCTATCCTCCTCATACACGGCATCAAAAATCACCTTGCGGTTAGACGGCGCCATATGTTCAAGCAGCTTCGCTACATGCATAGGGTAATCTGCGAGTATTTTCGCAATCCCCATCCACTGGTCTATGGACAGAACTTTCTTTCTTTTCAGCACAGCCTCAGGAACACCATGGGACAGCAGATCACTCCGCAATTCCGTTTGTGTCAGCAGCTGAAACACTTTATCCGGATTCTGGCGTACAAGTGTGCCCAGATGTTCTTTGAGTGCAGGATGTATAATTCCCATAGGATCGTGATTCAGTGCACACGCAAGCATCAGATCCGCCTTATGATTGCACAGATGTTCCATAGCAGACGAGAACCTCGACCAGACATGCCCCTTTTCCCTGAGTGGTGCGCTTTCCAGCGTTGCCGCGAAGTATTCCGCTACTACATCAAGATGCCGGCTGGCTAACTTCTTCCAGTCTCTGATGGCAAAACCGATATCCGCAAGCCACGTCCTAACCGTTGCCTTATGGCAGGCCTGCAGTATAATTGCTGCCTCCTCCGCTCCCCACCGGGCGTATACCACGGGTAACAGGCGTTCCGCCAGCTCCTGACGGCCTATCTGTGAAATGGTGCGGAGCAGCTTGCGGCGGCAATCATGTGATAAATGCGGGAGCTCACGTTCAATCTCTTCATCTGAAGCTGCTTTGGATAGCAGACCCGCAGCCGTGTTCCTGATACTTGCCAGGGGATGCCGCAGCGCAGACAGAATAAGCGGGGCATCCAGTGTGGCGATGGCACCCATTAAGGCAAGGCGCGCTTCATACGCACCGCCCTCCAGTAATGAGGCCAATAATTCGGAGTACTGGGCTGATCCCAGGTGATCACGGCCCAATGTCGTTACTTTTCTGATTCTGTCGGAGTAACCTAGTGAATCCAGTTCTTTAAGTAAGCTCTGCTTGTCCAATGGATCTCTTTTCAAAATCATAAGTCCTCCTCGTTAACCTGTTCTGGTTCCATTCAAGATTTATTCTCTTTACTTTGGGTCATTCCCTTTAAAAATCCATAGTTTCACATCTTTACAGGCTGAACTTAAGCGCTCCTACAGTTCCAAAATCCCCCTCCGATCCTTTGCGCTATTGTTATTTTCTTGTATTCATCTAGATAATCTTCCTAACAAAAAAAGGCAATCCCAAATCCGGTTATTCAACCGTCTTCAAGATTACCCGTTGTATGGCTTACTCTACCATTTCATTCTTATCGCGCTTCTGTTGGATAAACACATACGTCTTCTCATCCGACAAGGCTTCCGCAAATGCGAAATCAAACCCGTCGAAGCCCTTGATATCCTCCACGCGGGTAATTTGCCGCTCGGCCATGTAGCGGACCATTTCACCCCTGGCCATCTTGACCAGCGTCGCCCGCTCAACCACCTTGCCGCCGATGTCCTGCCCGAACACCACACTAATCATTCGAGCGTCCTTGCCAATGTACGGGGAGATACACTTGCTGTATTCCTTGGAAGCCAGGTTCAGAATGATGTCACTCTCCGCGAGCAGCTGGTCCGCCAGCCTTCTATTCCAGAACTCATAGAGAGAACTGAAGCCCGTCCCACCCAGCTTAGCCTGCATCTCCAGCCTGTACGGCACTACGCCATCAAAAGGTCTAACGATTCCATAGAACCCGGATAAAATCCGCAAATGCTGCTGAAGATAGTCCAGCTCCTCCGTCTGAAAGATCCCGGGCGCCATGTACTGGTACTGTATTCCCTCATATGAGAAGATAGCCGGCGTCAGATTCCTGGTGACATCCATCTCCCGGATCCGTTCCATATTCAGCGTGGCGATGGCATCATTGCATTTCCATAGCGCTTTGGCTTCTTCATAATTCAACTTGCGTAATAAGGCCAGAAGAGTCTGCGAATCGCTGATGAACTGCGGCACTTGGCGGTAATCCAAGAAATCAGTGTCCGTCTTCATCTTCTTGGCTGGTGATATAATGATTCTCATGCTGCTCCCTTTTCTACCCCCGCGGGGAAAACTAAATATACCTTTATACTATCATAATTTATATTATATAAGCTGAACTTAAGATACTAACTAAAAGCTTAGTCGTCACTGCGGTGAATATTTGGACTTCCGGCCGCTGCCCATCCTTCTAGTGGCACATTGTATTCGGTTTTTCGCATACATTAGGCTCGTTTACTCTATCGCCGGCACATTGTATTCGATTTTTCGCATACATTGGGCCCATTCGCTCTATCGCTGGCAAATTGTATTCGGTTTTTCGCATACATTAAGCCCATTTACTCTATCGCCGGCACATTGTATTCGATTTTCAGCATACATTGGGCCCGTTTACACCTCACACAACACAAAAAGCCCAAGCCCGGCATAACACCCCAGGCTTGAGCTTTTCATTATTCCCCAATAGTCTGAATAATCGTATCAAACGGTTCTACTTCCAGAGTCTGTAGCCCATACTCCGTCTCGATCGTAGTCTTTTGCAGCTGGTCGCTGTTATTGATCACGACGAGCATCTTGCTCTCCGGATAATACGCGCACTCGGTATAGAGGTTATCCGGGATGTACTTCGTATCCTGTAGCTCCTTACCGGCATAGCGGATCAGGTTCAGCAGCAGGCGGGTATTCTCCCAGCCGAATTCGAAGGAAGGCAGGTAGATTCCCTTACCTTTACCGAAACTATTCGCAGATAGCGTGATTTTGCCGTCTACCTCACTGAGCACCGCAGCGAAACCATCCGTAAGATGGATACCGTTCTTCGGTGTAATGCTGGCGCCATCAGGCACCAGACCTTGCTCAGCTTGAACCTCATACGCCCATTTGCCATGAGCTACCCGCGCACCCGTGTCCTCATCCACACCCAGAACATGCGCCATTCTGAAGTAGCTGTCGTAACCCTCAACCGCCGAAGGCTGGTTAACCCCGATAAAGGTACCGCCCTCATACACCCATTTGGTCAGGACATCCACCGGCTTGCTGTCTTTCCAGTAGTCCCCGCCGCTCCAGGCTGTACCGGCGCCGCCTGCATTAATCACTACATCCACATGCTGCAGCACGCCCTGGCGGATATCCTCGAAATCAATGAACTGCACCTCAACCGGCAAACCGGATAGAGCTTCATTAATGTGAATCAGATCATGCATATACGTCTCATGGAAGTGGCCGGACAAGGTCCACGATCTCAGCTTGCCCCAGCTGTGCAGAATGGCTACCCTGGTCTTGATATGATATGGCTTGCCTTGGTGATGCAGCTCTTTAATCTCTCTGAATTCATTCGCAATCTTCTCGATGTAATCACAGAAATCCGGGTAAGGCTCGACCAGATGCAGATATCCGCCCAGGCCAATCCGGTCAATCGGCTCACGCAGGAGGGCACGCCGGATGTTGATCCAGTATTTTTTGGCATCCAGTGTCGGATTTCCCCCTTCCATGAAGGTAGGCGCGCCGCCTAAACCCACCGGGAACAAGTACGGATGCAGCCGGATCTCATGCGTATCCACTTTCACCCCTGAACAGAGCCTTGCCTCATATCCCGAGAACACACATTTGATCATCCCGTCGAAACCAAACTCACCGAAGCGGTCATTGTAAGGCTCTGCGCCAACCCAGCTGTCATCGTAGAAGACATACGCCAGCTTGTCATGCTTATGCACAATATCAATTAACTGCTTGCCGAATCCGATCACGAAGTCATTGATAAAAGCCATATAGTCGAGCTTGCGCTGCTCCGCCGGGATATGACTGACGCGGTATTTGCCGCCGTTCACGAAATCTTCTGCCGTCAGCGAATAGCCGTATTGCTGCGCGAACAGATCCAGAGCTCTGGCACTCACCGTGAAATCATATGAACCCCAGTCTGAGAACAGATGGCGGTTACGCTCACTGCTGCCCCAGATCCAGGCGAAATTATAGAACAGGGAAGTAAACCGGACAACCGTTGTTTCCTTATGCTTCACACACCAGTCTTCCATCCAGTCCAGCAGGTATTTCTGCGTGTCAGCATACATAGGATCAATCTGCATCAGATGCTCTTTGTTCCAGTTGTTCGTGGTGTGATTGTACATGGAGATCTCTTCCCAGATCCGGTAGGCCATGAAGCTGACGGTGTATTTATGCCAAGGCGCGATTCCCGTAAGCACCACATTGCCTGATTCCCGGTCGTAATTCCACTGCTCTCGCGGCACTTCCTCACCGGTCGTCCGGTCATACACCTGCCAGTACTTGAACGCCTCACGGGAATCATTCACTCTGAACTGTTCAGCGAAGAAATCCTCCATCAGGTAGACCGACAAATAATCTTGTACAGCCACCTTCGGATTCGTAATAAGGAAGCTCTGCTGCAGCTTATCCGGGTTCTGTGACGCCCATTCATTATGGTCCCGGATGATACAGACTGTAGAATATATGCCGTATCCGGCATTGATAATCTCATCAGATAACTGTGTACCGTCACTGTCACGGATGACATCGGCACCCCAGCGTTCAGCGAGTTCAAGCGTTAGCGCTTCGTAACCGGATTCTCCCGGCAGTGTGAAAGCGCCTGTTGATGGTTTGGACAATTCGGTTCCCTCCTATTTAAGCATATCGGACAAGAAAGCAAGTGCTAAGCCTTGGCCCCAGCCTTGAATCCAGTCTTTTGGAATATTGCGGTACCCTTCGCGGTCCTTCATTACGGCTGTGCCGCCGGATACGCCCAGGACACGTCCGTCTTCGCTGATGTTTGCAAGAATGCCTTTTAACGCTTTTTGCACATATTTGGTGTGCAGCGGATTGCCGTTGTTGATCATAGCCGCCGCAATGCCGCAGGATGCCGATACTTCTTCATAAGATTCCTCATCATCCAGCACCGTCCGCCACAAGCCGTTCTCCGTCTGGACAAGCTTCAGCGCCGCCAGCTGATCACGGAGCGAACATTCCACGTCCATACACTGCGGATACAAATACCAGTCTTTCAAAAGCGGCTTCACCTGCGACATCGTATACGCACCCCAGGCATTCGCTCTGCCCCAGTATAATCCGGACATATGATCCTGCTTCACATTGTTGTAGCCATGGAACCAGAAGCCGGTGCCAGGGTCCTGCAGATACTTGATATGCCAGTAGTATTGGTTGAGGGCATCCTGGATCAGCTCCTGATCCTTCAGCTTACTGCCTACACGCAGCAGGAAAAATGCCGCCATAAACAGCGTATCCGCCCAAGCCTGTTCCGGAAAATCATTAGAAATCGATACCGTATGCTGCAGCACATTGTCTCCGAACCGCAGCGCATTCTTACGGATGTATTCCACCTTGCTCATGGCAATGTCCCAATATTTCTGCTCCCCTGTCGCTTCATACAAGGTGATCAGCATGTGGCCCATGGCACAAGTATTGACCGTCCAGTCTGGCAGCCCCAGCTCAATATATTCATCCGCCCACTTAACCAGTCTATCCAGGTACTCCTTGTTCCCTGTAGTCTGATAAGCTCTGGATACCCCATAATAAGCTACGCCGCAAGGCCAGTCCCATGTTAAGTCCATCGCCAGTGTTTTGTTGGTGACCTTGTCAATAATGCTCAGAATCTCTTCCCTGTTGAAATCCACTTGAATCATCTTCATACCCCTCTCTTGTCTCACGCGCCTCAATAGCGCTTACTATCCGTCTCATTTGCAAGCGCTTTACATACTCCATTGTAAGCAGTAAAATATTCTATATCTAAGCATATCCACAGCAAAACTGCGCATTTTCGACCATTTATCTATTTTAATATTATAGAGGAGTCCCCGGATATGCCCAGAAAAAAGAAACCCGTCATCGAGTACCGCCACTACAGCCTGCCGATCCATTTCCCTGTGCTGCTGTTAAGCGGGGAACGCTGGAAGATTTCCGATATCAAGAGTGAGCACCTGCATTTCCATAACCACCTGGAGATTGGGATTTGTTATTCGGATAGCGGCATCATGGAGATCAAAGGCGAGTCTGTACCTTTTACAGCAGGTGATGTGACCTTCCTCCCCCGGTACCTTCCGCATACGACGTATAGTTCTCCGGGTGAGGCCAGTCTGTGGTCTTATCTCTTTTTCTCGCCGGAGGACCTCTTTCAGCATTCCTTCAAAAGCGCCTATAGCAACTTCGAGCCGAATTTGTGGGCGGTGCTGGGGAAGAACTGTATCCTGAATAAGGATAAGCATCCCATGGTGTATAGCTTGGCCACGTCGATCGTGGAGGAATTGCAGCAGCAGAAGCCTTATTATCAGGAGAGCGCCTACGGCTTATTGCTGTCCTTGTATATCGAGTTGCTCCGAATCCATTCCACGAATGAGGCGCTGACCGATCAGGAAGCAGGGCATAATCTGAAGGGCGACTTCGTCATCTCCCCGGCGCTGGAGTATATCACCAGAAACTATATGCTGCCGATGACTATCGACTTCCTGGCCGACCTCTGCCACCTGAGCACCACCCACTTCCGCCGCAAATTCCATGAAATGATGGGCACCGCCCCCCTAGATTTCCTTAGCAGTACCCGGATCGAAGAGGCCTGTAAGCAGCTGAAGAGCACCGAGGATTCTATTCTTGAGATTTCTGAAAAGGTGGGGTTTCATTCCATCTCCAGCTTCAACCGCTGTTTCTCTAAGCTAATGGGCACGTCGCCCAAGGAATGGCGTAAGAGTGCACAGTCCGAGACACAGTCGGCGAAGGCAAGTATTCTGGAATTTACGGGGTGGGTATGAGAATGAATAATAAGGGTGAAAAGTCTATCCTTGCAGAGAAGATTCACGAACTGAACAAGCAGGTGCTGGCAAAAGAAGAGGAGCTTGCCGTCCTAAAAAAGACCCGCGCATATCTTCCGCAATCTAAAGCACAAAGATTTCAGTTCATCGAAGACTATAGCTCCGAATTTTCGGTAGAGAGGCTGTGCAGCATTCTTGAAGTATCGCGGAGCGGATTTTACAAATGGAGAAGTACCGAAGTCAGCCCTCAGGCGAAGCGCAAAGCCTTACTGCTAAAGCGGGTCGCTTACCTCTTTGAGGCTAACCACGGCCAATACGGCAGTCCAAGGATCACCCTCCTCTTAAGGGAAGAGGGCTACATTATTAGCGAGCGGACAGTAGGAAAGTACATGCGGGAACTTGGTTTACGTGCGTCTTACTACAAGCAGGTGGATAAACTCGCAGAGGATCACTCCTGAGTGCCCCATACCGAATCAAGTAGCTCATCCACTGACCAGCAGATTAGGCCCAACATACTGGTTCGCCTTCATTTCATCCCTTAACTGAACATCTGCATCAATCGATTGATAACATTAGTAATTGGATAAACGTATCTTAATTTGGACGTTTCGGAGTGTCTGGAGTAATTAGTTGTATAAACGTCATTTAATTTCATGCATTCCCTCTACTGTGGACTATTTCCGGCATATTAAGTGCTGATTATCCAACTGTTGCCCGGCAAGGGTGCCTCCGTTCATGAGCAAGTGGAGAAAATCCAACTAGTTCCCCATCAGGGATCATAGTTGGGAAAATGGGCGGCTTAACTCAGGAAGAAGGCAACCGCATCCTGCGGATCGCCCGTAAGGGAGCCGATCCGGTATGAAATTTAGTGAACAATCAGGACGGGGCAATTCGATAACTGTGAAACTTTGTGACTGACACTACCTAACATCATTTCTTTTATACCGCTTAGCCCCCGACTTCCAATAATAATTAGTTGCTGTTTGGTGTTTTTTGCATAATTTAATATTTCATGCGCAGGGTCTCCCTTAAGATGGATCGTTTCTGCAAAGATCCCTTCAGCCGCTAATTTGAATTGGGCTTGTTGAAGCTGTTCTAAACTCATCTTTTCCATCTCATTTAACATTTCTTCCAAGTAGCTCTCTGGTATATATGGCATTCCGCTGTTTACATATGCATGGCTGACATTCACCAAAGTTACCTGAGTATTTTTGTTTTGTGCAATTTCAACGGTTGCTTCAAGGATTTTGTTAGTTATTTCAGATTTATCGATGGCCACGAAAATTTTCTCGAACATATTAAATCAATCCTTTCCTTCGTAAGTCTTAATTGATTCGGCATTTTTTCTCTGCGGATGTCATCCTCATGATGAAGAACGGTATGATTATTGAAAAAGGAACCCATGAAGAGGTTCCTTTCCGGCGACATCTTCTATGCGGATTTTTGTATGAACAGCCTCTTCTGTTAAAAGAATTTAGAATACTTGTACAACTTCTTTAATATCATCGATTTCCTCAAGAATTGCGCGCTCAATAGCAGCCTTTAACGTAATCGTAGCACTTGGGCAACCGTTGCAAGCTCCCAAAAATCTTAATTTGGCTATACCGTTCTCAACCTCGACGAGTTCAGCATCACCACCGTCACGCAGTAAGAAAGGACGTAGTTTGAGTAGCACTTCCGATACTTCATCGAATAAAATTCCATTCTCCTCCATTATGCCAGCTCCTCTCATTGTTTTGCCAACAGTCAATTCAAGCCTTTTTCACCCTGGATAGTCTGAGTGATCCTTTGCTTTTTGCCTAAGACTGGCCTCTTGATCCGAAAGTTCCCTTATAAGCGTATAAACAGAGTCTAAAGGTATCAACGCACCACAGCTTGCGCTCAATCCTGACAGCATATTGTAGTAGAACTGAAGTTTTCGTATCTCCCGGGTAAGTTGAGCTAGTTCTGAATTGTCCGAATTCTTTTTCTTCATTACCAACACCTCGTACTTCCTTTATGAATCAACCGATGCTTCCTTCCATCTCAAATTGAATCAGCCGATTCATTTCAACGGCATATTCCATCGGCAATTCTTTGGTAAACGGCTCAATGAAGCCCATTACAATCATTTGTGTGGCCTCTTGTTCTGTAAGCCCGCGACTCATTAAGTAAAACAATTGCTCCTCGGACACTTTGGATACTGTTGCCTCGTGCTCCAAAGTAATCTGATCGTTTTTAATTTCATTGTACGGAATCGTATCTGATGATGACAGGTTGTCCAAAATCAACGTATCACACTTAATATTAGACTTGGAGCCCGCGGAATCGCGACTGAAGCTGGACAGTCCCCGGTAGTTTACTTTGCCACCCTGCTTGCTGATGGATTTGGATATAATCGTAGATGTTGTCTCGGGAGCAAGGTGAATTACCTTCGCGCCGGCATCTTGATGCTGACCTTTACCGGCTACGGCAATAGACAGAATGGACCCCTTGGCTCCCCTTCCTTTCAATATTACAGCCGGATACTTCATGGTTACCTTGGAGCCAATGTTGCCGTCCACCCATTCCATTGTGGCATTTTCCTCTGCCACAGCCCTTTGGGTTACCAAGTTGTAGATATTAGGAGCCCAATTCTGGATTGTCGTGTAACGGACACGGGAATCTTTCCGGCAAATAATTTCAATAACTCCGCTATGCAGAGAACTGGTACTATAAATAGGCGCTGTGCATCCTTCAACATAATGGATAAAACTACCCTCTTCGGCAATAATTAATGTCCGCTCGAATTGTCCCATATTTTCAGAATTAATACGAAAATACCCTTGTATAGGAACCTCACACTGAACACCTCTCGGGATGTATACAAAGCTGCCACCTGACCAAACTGCGCTGTTAAGCGCAGCAAATTTATTGTCGGCGGGAGGGATGATCGTTCCGAAATATTGCTTGAACACTTCAGGATATTGCTTTAAAGCAGTATCCGTATCAAGGAAAACAACGCCCTGATCCTCCAGTTCCTTCCGCATACTGTGATAGACTACTTCCGACTCGTATTGAGCGGATACGCCTGCCAGAAACTTTTGCTCCGCTTCAGGAATCCCTAGCTTGTCAAAGGTTGCTTTAATCTCGGAGGGAACCTCCTCCCAGGTCTTTCCCTGTTTTTCGGAAGGGCGAACGTAATATTGGATGTTATCAAGATTTAGCCCGGACAAATCCGCTCCCCACCCAGGCATCGGCATTTTGTAGAATTGCTTCAAAGCTTTCAGCCGAAAATCGAGCATCCACTCCGGCTCTTCCTTGATTCGGGAAATTTCCCGGACAATCTCTTCAGTCAGACCCTTTCCAGATTGAAAAATAGACTGGTGCTCATCGCGAAACCCATATTTATATTCACCCATATCCGGCGCTTTTTTAGCCATTAGTATCACTCCTTTTAACCCTCATAAGACTCACTTTGATTGGCTTTGATTCTCTATGATCTGCCAAGCTTTTTCTCCACTACATCCTGCAGGCGGCTACGCACTCCCTCCAGCGGGATCTCCGAAATGACAGGAGCGAGGAATCCGAAAATAACAAGATATTCGGCTTCACTCCGTGAGATCCCGCGCGACATCAGATAATAGATTTGTTCCGCATTTACTTGCCCCACGGATGCAGCATGACCGGCGGTTACATCATCCTCATCTATCAGCAGGATCGGATTGGCATCGCCGCGCGCATTTGGACTTAACATCAGTACACGTTCTGTTTGCTGACCATCACAATGGGTTGCACCTTTTTCAATTTTTGTAATCCCGTTGATAATGGCTGTAGCTTCTTCACGCATTACTGCGCGTGTGATCATTTGGCTCACCGAGCTTCTGCCAAAATGCTGGGCTTGCGTAGTAAAACTCAATTTCTGGTCCCCAGAGCCTATCGCAATCACCTTAGCGTCAGAGATGGACCCGTTGCCTTGGAGTAATGTCTTGGTATCACTGGCGGTATAGCCATTATTCATCTCGCCGACAATCCATTCTACACCGCCATCCGCAAGCACAGCCGCACGCCGCTGGGTGAAGTCCGTTGTTGCTGCAGCAAGCTGATGAACAGAAGCGACCTGCACCTTGGAGCCTGCACCTGCAAACACCTCTACCACACCGTTATGCAAAACCTTGATATCATCTCTGCTCGATATATAATGATCCACATAGCTGATCTTGCTGTTGTTACCAGTCACAATCAAGATGTGAGGAGCAAAACGCACCCCGCTCGTATCGCTATAAAAGATCGCTTGAATGGGAATTTCAATCTCTATACCGTCTGGGACATATAGAAAAACGCCACCACTCCATAAGGCACTGTGCACAGCGGACAATCTGTGCTCTTCCGGCTTCACTGCCTGAAAGAGATAACGCTGAACCAACTCCTCATACTCCTTTGCCGCAGTATGCAGGTCCGTTAAAATTACTCCCTGGGCGGCTAAGCTTTCGGACAATCTCGTATACACTACATCCGAATTGAGCTGAACGATTAGTCCGCCTGTCACTGGAGAAGCAACCAAACCTCGAACAAGCTCCGGCGCATCTTCCAAACCCGGCCATGCATTCTCAGCCTTGTAATCTCCACTTTCGTAGATATCCCATTTTTCAAGCTTGATTTTCTCCACGCTAGGCAGCTCCAGCGTCCCTGCCAGCTCGAGTGCCTGAATCCGGCGTTCAAGCAGCCACCGAGGTTCATTCTTAGCGCTTGACAACGCGCTTACATCGTCCACATTCAATGAGTTTCTTGCTTGTATACCCACTTGCTGTTCCTCCTCTCCGGCGCTTAAACTTCCTCGCCTACCGTCTCATCCGTAATCCCGAGCTCTTCTTTTACCCAATCGTACCCATCTGCCTCTAAACGGTGGGCAAGCTCCGGACCGCCAGATTTAACTATCCGGCCTTGCATCATGACATGCACATAATCCGGGGTAATATAATTCAACAGCCGTTGATAATGGGTGATGATTAAAAAGCCTCTATCCGCGCTCCGCATCTCATTTACACCATTGGCCACAATACGCAGTGCATCAATATCAAGCCCGGAATCCACTTCATCCAGGATCACAAGCTTGGGTTCAAGCAGCATCATTTGCAGAATCTCATTCCGCTTTTTTTCACCGCCGGAGAAGCCCTCATTCAAATAGCGATGCACAAATTCCGGATTCATCTCCAGCCCCTTCATTTTGCTCTCCATTTCCCGGATGAAACGGATTAAGGACATCTCATCTCCTTCTTCACGCCGTGCATTGATGGCACTTCTTAGAAAGTCCGAGTTGGTCACGCCGGCAATTTCACTTGGGTACTGCATAGCGAGGAACAAGCCTGCCCGGGCACGCTCATCCACCTCCATCTCCAGAAGATCTTTATTGTCTAGTGTCACCTTGCCCCCAGTAACCTCATATTTGGGATGGCCCATTAAAGCTGAAGCCAACGTACTTTTCCCCGTCCCGTTCGGCCCCATAATCGCATGAATCTCTCCGCCCCGAATCTCCAGTGTGAGCCCTTTTAAAATTTCTTTCCCCTCGATCTTGGATCTTAATTCCTCAATCTTTAATGTCGTCATTTATCGTAAACTTCCCTTCGGAGTATTCTTCAGCACGTGCCACCAAATCACTCATGAATTTTCCAATAGTCTGCAGTTCAGCCTCTGAATAGGATTCAATGAATTGGTAAAACCTTTCTTCTTTTTCTTTGTGCAGCTCTTTATGCAAATGATAAACGTGTCTTCCCTTATCCGTTAAACTAAAGTAAATCTCCTTACGATTGTTGTTCAGTTGACTTCTCATAATGAAGCCCATCTCCAACAGCTTTGAACAAATTTTATTAATGCCAGCTTTGGACAACCCCATCTTCTCCACAATCCCGGTATGATTTATCGGTTCATAGTCACCAATGCAATCAATAACGTGTACACTAGTAATATTGTTAGAGAGCATGTCAATCTCGTACTTTCTGGCCTGTTGCCGAAACGAGTTAAATTCTTGTTCTGTATACAACTCATTCAGATGCAGCATTCTAATATATTGCTCGTAAAGATGACCTTTAAAATTATTTTGAAACTCCAATTTCGCTATCTCCCCTCTCTTGTAGTAGTTGCAGACCAAGTTCAGTGTTAGCAATAGACTGTTTTCTTTTTGTTCGCTAGTGAACAAAATTATATTAACACAATTGATATTGATTATCAATATCAATTAACTCTAGGAAGCCAAACGAATGCCCGGATCCACATTTCTGGAAATTGTATAATTTTCTATACAATAAAAAAGCGAATCCAGCTCTACGTCTGAATTCGCTTCTCCTATAATTATCTTAATTAATCAATCAAATCCGACTTCTGCAGCAGCCGCTGAATCAGCATTGCCACTTCCGCACGGGTAACATTAGCTTTTGCCTCCAGCATACTATCGCCGCGGCCGGTGATTAATCCAGCCTTAGCTGCAAGCGCCAGGCTATCCTCGGCCCAGGCACCTATGCTGCCTGCATCTGTAAAGGCTACAAGTACACTTGCTGTATCCACTGTGCCAGTCTGGTCTGCCAGGCCTGTCAGCTTCATCGCTTTGGCGATAATGTTCATGGCCTGCTCACGTGTGATTCGGGCATCCGGACGGAAGGCTCCGTCCTCGAATCCGGTGATCAGTCCGTATCCGGATGCCGTTTCAACCGCCGCTGCATACCAGCTATCCGCTGCAACATCTGCAAACGCCGATGTTCCTTCCCCAAGCTTCAATCCCAGACCGCGTACGATAATCGCTGCGAACTCTGCACGGGTGATATCTGCATTCGGGTTGAAGGTCGTTTCGTTCACACCGTTAATGACCAGACGCGATCCCATATCGTTCACTGCGTTCTTCGCCCAGTGATTGTCCACATCTGCAAAAGTCAGCGGATGCCAGACCACCGCATACGAGCTGTTCGTCAAGCTCTTGATATCTGCGTAATATCTGCCGTCTTTCCGGACGAGTCTGGTCGGCACATGGCGCACTGTACCATCCGGGTCTACGACGATGCCCGTCGTAATCCGGTTAGGGTCAATACCATCCGGAAGAGCTACTGTCCGCTCCACGTAAGCATTGAACCGGCTCACTTCCACTGTCGATGTACCGTAAGTTGCGGTAACGGTGAAATCTATTGGCGGTGCAACAAGGGTAAAGCCCCCTCTGCCTGCAGCAGCTGTCACTACCTGGTTCATGGATGCCGGGGTTTCGCCAATCGTAATCCTCAGCGTAATGTCCTCCAGCTTAACCCCGTTTCCGAGTCTCTCGGCCAACGCACCGATGTTGATTTCGGATGCCGGCAAAGTATAAGTCCCTTTCGTTGTCTGAAGCACCAGGGTAGCCGATACATTCTCCATGTTCTTGATCATCTGGCCGTTCAACTCCGCGACGATGATGTTGGAATCCAGCATCATCGGAAGTGTAACTACAGCGCCATTACCTTCCGCATCCAGCTTTGCTTGAAGTTTCGCCGGATCAACCGCGATAGTAGTTATCTTCAAGTTTCCGGAAGTCGTTGTTGTGGCTTTGCCCGCGTTCTCTTCCTTGCCGTTAACAAGGACGATCACATCGGTAACATTGCTTGCCGCGTTACCAGTACTGGTTCCGCTGCCCGGATTGCTTCCGGTTCCCGGACTGACCGGATCGGGATCTGGCGTTACGGGTTCAGCCGTGACAACAACCGCTGTTGCGCTGCCGTACTTCACTACCTTGCCGTCAGTATCCACTTCTGCTATTCCAATCCTATCGCCGTTAGCTGCAGGAATTAGACCATCGATTCCTATAAGTGTGTATCCCGTCAGGATTTCCCCCGCATTAGGTGCAACAACGCTGCCAGTGCCGAAATTCTTGTACAGCAGCTTATGTCCTGCAGCTGGCTCCGGTGTAACGCTGATCTGCGTATATCCGTTATTCCCCGCGCCACTTGGATCGCTGGCGCTCACGGACAAGCCCCCCGCAGGGATAAGCTCATCAGTTGTAAAAATCAGCGTAGTTGCCGGACCCGCCGGAACCGATCCGCTGGCCGCAACCCTCACCTTAACGGTGTGTTCACCGCTCAAGTTCGGCAGGTTGGTTCCGTCGTAGCGTACGAAAGTTCCATCGTCCACTGAGAATTCCATGCTGGTGTCCAGACCAACAATCGTATTGTTCTGGTCATCCGCTGCCACTTCAGGTGCAGCCGGGATGACTGCATCCGAATCATGAACGGTAACCTGAGCAATATTAGAAGCGAATGCTGTTGACGTGGCCTTCTCCCGTACATAATACGTGTCCGGTGCAAGGCCAGTAATGATTGTGTCTGTAACTTCTGACCAAAGACCTGTACTGCCAATCTTGTACTCCATTTGTACTGTCAGATTCTGCAGGGTACCGTCATTCGCCCCGTTGTACGTCACATCTGTAACAGTGACACCAACCGGAGCTGCCGGACGTGCTGGAAGACTCACCGTCTGCGCCGCGCTATCTATAGTCGTC
This sequence comes from Paenibacillus sp. IHB B 3415, assembly GCF_000802655.2. Classification (NCBI taxonomy): domain Bacteria; kingdom Bacillati; phylum Bacillota; class Bacilli; order Caryophanales; family Paenibacillaceae; genus Paenibacillus; species Paenibacillus sp. IHB B 3415. The sequence goes on from NZ_JUEI01000003.1 coordinate 61,375, forward strand.
GAACCGTTGCCTTTCTTCACAATGCTCAGTAACGTTCCCAGCCAGCTGCTATCTATAGCCAAATTACCATCCGCTACCGCTGTTACTAGTGTACCGTTCACTGTGTATGACGCGTCCGGTGTCAGACCTGTCAGCTGCTCAGCCGCATAGTCAATGTCCGCTGCCGGAGTCGCTTCCGGCGTTGCCGTGAACGACAATACTGTCAGTTGCACAGAAGCCGAAGTGAATGCCGTTGCTGTAGCTTTCGTCCGGACGTAGTACGTGTCCGGCACAAGCGCTGTTACAGTTGTGCCCGCTACATCGGTCCACTCACCTGCTGTCCCCTTTTTGTACTCCATCGCTGTGGTTACGCCAGTCAATGTGCCATTTTTGGCATCTATTGCTGTCTCATCCGTCGCCGCCACACCAGTAGGTGCTGCCGGACGACTAGGAATACTCACCGTCTGCGCCGCACTGTCTATAGTCGTCGAACCGTTGCCTTTTTTCACAATGCTCAGTGACGTTCCCAGCCAGCTGCTATCAAGTGCCAGCTTACCATTCGCGGTCGCCGTTACCGCCTGCGTACCGTTTATCGTGTACGCGCCGTTTGCCGTCAGACCCGTTAGCTGCTCAGCCGCATAGTCAATATCGGCTGCCGGGGTCGCTTCCGATGTTGGCACAAACGCCACAACCGTTACACTCTGTGCTTCTGAGGCAAACGCTGTTGCTGTTGCTTTCGTCCGGACGAAATATGCGTCCGGTACAAGCCCCGTTACGGTTGTGCCCGCTACATCCGTCCACTCACCTGCTGTCCCCTTCTTGTATTCCATCGCGGAAGTCACATTCGTGAGCGTACCGTCGTTCCCATTAATTTTCGTTTCACCCGTCGATGTCACATTAGTCGGTGCAGCCGGACGACTAGGAATATTTACCGTCTGCACCGCACTATCTATAGTCGTCGAACCGTTGCCTTTTTTCACAATACTCAGTGACGTACCCAGCCAGCTGCTATCTATATCCAGCTTACCATCTGCGGTCGCCGTTACTGGCAGTGTACCGTTTATTGTGTACGCACCGCTTGCCGTCAGACCCGTCAGCTGCTCAGCCGCATAGTCAATAACTGCTGCTGGGGTTGCTTCCGGCAATGCCGTGAACAGCGATACAGCTACCGTCATCGGCGAACCGCTGATCTTGTACCCGCTTGGCGAATTTACCGCCACTGATACGTCTCCTTCAGTTGTCACTGAAGTAAGCCCGATGCTCCAATCTGTCCCTGCTCCGCTCAACGTTCCTTTTACCGCAGAGCCTGCACCATTCGTAATCGTGATGTCGTCTGCCGTCAGCCCGGCAATCGCAGTATCGAAGGTCAGATCAATTTTCGTCGATGTTGTTGTTCCGGCTACGCCGTCAGCTGCCGCTGACAGCAGCATAACCGGAGTTAAAGCCTCTGTGTCAAACAATTTGCCGATTATTCTATAGTGACTCGCATCCGTATTATCTGTTTTTATGAGAACAACCTTATCGCCGAAGGCGGGATACAAAGCAAATTTCGGATAATATTCTACAGCGAACATCCAGCTGTCTTCATCATATCCCTGAAATACCACCGGAGCGGAATCTACAGGCTGATCTGAGGTTAAGACCAGGTTGCCTTCATAATCATAGTAGTTCAGGTAAGCATACTGAGTTCCTGACCATTCTGTACCGTAGTTGTATGCATCGTTGATGGCATCATTGGAGGTGGGATCAGTGCTTACTGTTACAAAACCCGGCAGTGCGCCGTTCTTATAGATTGCAGCCGAAGCTTCCCCCAGGGAACCGCTTATCGTAAATCCGCTTTGGCTATTCCCCTCGTTATCATATAAGGAGACCGTAGAGCTATCATTAACCCAGTAATATTGGCTGAGCATGAAATTCCCGTTATTTAGCGTAGACAGATACAGCTGTTTCTCATTCGTTCTTGCTCCTACATCAATTGTTTTTAAGAGTGTTCCGCTGTTGCTGAATAGCTTCAGATAAATATTATCGTTCGAGGGCCCCGAATTGTAAGCAACCATATATACGCCATCTCCGGCGGATACATAAGACATGCTCGCATTAGCGTCTACCAGAAGTGTTTCACTTGTAACAGGCGAACCCGCAGCGGTGAACACACGGGTAACTGTGCTCTTATTGTCGTTTCTTTGCCAGGAGAAGGCTATATTACCATCGGACAATTCCGTAGCAGATACAAAACGCGTAAGTTGCGGAAGACTTCCATCGCTAAATGTATTGAGCTTAGTCTGACCGGTTACTTTCTGTCCCTCCTTGTTAAGCACCATGAAATAGGCATTAGGAGTGCTCTCCTTCACTGTCCCCAATTGCAGATTATGTTCATTAGAGTCGCTTTTATTGTAAGTAATTAATAGATTACCGTTATTTAGCGCAAGCATACTCACATAAGTCATTTTGTAATAAGTGTCCATTAAACTGCTGAGATCCACATCCGTAATCAGCGTTCCTGCACTATCAAAAATCCTCAAAAAATTTGATGAAACGTAAGTATTGCCTTTATAGACAAATGAATTCAGCAACACTGCCGTACTTCCGTCCTGAAGACCTTGGGCAGTGGAAATATTTTTGCCCGCATTGTATGTTGCCGGAGGCTCGATAACAAAGTCCTTTGTTTCCGTGAATGAAGGCATAGCCGCGTATGCGCGGAGTGACATCAGGGGCAGCAGCCCAATGACCAACACCAGGGCCAGTCCTATCTTGCTTATCTTTTTTAACATTTCGTTCCTCCTGTCGAATGAGTATTTCTTTATAAATTGATAACGTTTCCGTATGAGCGCACAACAAAAACTCTTAGTCTACTTTATCGACATTTCGCATGAATAAGTTTAATTTTCGACAAACAATCATAGTAATCAATCTAATTCATATGACTTTTATTATTGCTTTTACTATAAAAAACTGTCCGTTTTAAAATTTAATCCGATCCCATAACAAAAAGACCCAAGCATCCATGCCCATGCCCAGGCCCTATGTCTATATCTATTCCGGGGTAACCCTATCATTGGATTCCGCATTTACTTTTGGTTCCTCTTTTTGGCATCTGCAAGTATTTATTGCTATAGTAGAATGGTGCCTGGAATGTGGTCAATCAGAGGTTGATCATAATTAACTATGGATGGGGAGGGATTCCTTTGCAAGAGCTGTTTAAGACGATCATCAAGCAAGACGTGAAACCTTTTTTCTCCGCACGGGGTTATCTCACAAAGGATCTGAATTTCTACAAAACAGAAGGCCAACTCAGCTATAAAATCAATATCCAGAAATTCAAGTACAATACACACAAGCAACTCAGCTTCTATGTGAATTACAGTATTCGTTCCGAAGAGCTTGCGCAATATAGGCCTGCTTCGTCTCTGGGCTTGGCTCACTTCATTGCCCGGATCGGGAACATCGTCCCCGCCGCCCCGGAACGCTACTTCCTGACGCCGGAGGTAGATGTGGACAAGTTCACGGCAGACCTGCTGCTCCACTTGGATCAGAGTCTTCAATTCTTGTACACCTTAACCGATGCCAGGGCCATTATTGAATACTATATGCAGCGGACAGCACTGCATTTAAGTGAGGAGACCTTCGGGTTCCTGCTGGATACAGGGGATACAGAGACTGCGGAGCAATACCTGAAGCAGCTCCAAGCGAAATACGGCGCCGAGAAGCGCTGGGCGATCTTGGAGAAGAAGTATGCAGCGGTTTGGGCGAAATACGGGCTGAAGCTTTAGCGTTAGCACATTGTGTTCGGTTTTTCGCATACATTCGGCCCGTGCGCACTCGCACCAACCCTACACAAATAAAAGGGCTTCCCGCTCTCGTAAGGAGACGTCGGGATAGCCCTTGCAATATACATCTATCCGTACAGGTCAGGATAGATTCTCCGACATCAGTGTAAACCCTTCAATTACAGCATCCTCATCAATCTCAATCAGGATACAGCGTTTCCCTTGATAATTCACCTGTCTCACATACTTCAGATCCTGCGGGCTGACCGTAATCGAAGCTACCTTTGTATCAATCTTGATTGATTTGGACGTGAATTTCGGGATCACGCTGCTTGCTTTCATCTCATAATTCTTATTGTCAACGATGGTTTCGAACGCGCGCTCGACCTTTTCCATCGTCACTTCCTCTACGCCGCTTGCCTTCAGCACACGCTCTACATCCCGGTAATCGAGCTTCGGCGGTTCTTCCTCGTCCTCGTGGTCTTCGATGACCTGGTGAACACTCTCGTATACCTGCGCAATGGTCGCCACATCGAGTTGTTCGCCCGTTATTTCCTTCACGATATCCTCGAAGATGGATCTCTCTTCCATGGCTGTCACGGACCGCTCCGCATTCAGCACCTGTTCGATGAAATGCGGGTTCGGATTATTCGAGCTCCCTGTACAATACAGGATACGATTAATATCCGAATAGTTGTCCGTTACACTCGGGTAGAAGAACCCTTGCTCCGGCGTGCTAAGCTTGATGATCGGATCGACCATCACATTGTATTTGAATTCCCGCTCCACGTAATCGAACAGGAGGGTTTTGCGCTGCTGCTCCGTGGAGTTCACACTGCATAGGATGAACGGATGTGAGAACATCTCATCCTTACCGGTCTCTTCGGCTTCGTCATTCCGGGCCTTGGTCGGCCGGAAGTATTGTCCGCGGACAAACGTGATTACCGCATCCTTCTCATACTTGACGTCCACCAGCATTTTATCCACCAGCATCAGCATCAGGTCCTGCCATTCTTCCGGATCGCCCGTCACCAGACCCTGGTGAAGCATGACCTGCGACGGCTCCTCCGCTTCTTCAAGGAACTTCAGCTCGAACAGTTTATGATCCAGCTCCCCGGTCAGCAGTTTCCGGAAATTCGCCATATACAGCTCCTGCTTCTCCCGGTCCAGCATGGCGAATGGCTGGCGTTCACAATGATAGATTTCATTGGTTTCCTTCATAATATACACGTTCAGAATATCGAACAGATGCAGCTGATCGTGGTCCATCTTAAATTGCTTACGTATATGTGCGGCTTCTTTCTTTATCATGTTCGCGACCCAGCTCCTAAGAAGTAAATTGGTTTAATCAGTATAAACGATATAAAAACCCTTCGCCAGAAGGGTTTTTATTGCCGGTTCTGTTCAGTTGTGTTCCACTCATATGGCTAATAAAGTAACTGCCAATCTTTTGTTCTATTTGTAAAGCAAATATTCCTCTATCGCATTTATCGCATAGTCTTCAACTAGAGTCTCATAATAATATAGATCGTAACTCACATTATTAAAATCCACATTATACAAACCGATTTTTCCCGCTGCTTCTTTCATACTCTCTAAGCCAATGTGCTCAGCATCAATATCATCAATGATATCATTGATAATCTCACATGCGATTTCTTCATAATCATCGTCATCAAAATAATCATCAATGCGATGCTCTATATATGACTCGAAATTTTCCATAATCTGTTCTTCGCATACCGCCGTAGCGCTATCTGCCAGTTTACTCAATATTTCATTTTGCACATATTTTTTCATAATACTAAAATCATAACCTTTTTCATTTTTTTCTTCTGTGAGCTGTATAAGTTTCCATACATTATTCGAGTTCGAGGCACGATAAATCAATTCCATGTAATTTTCATTATTTATTATTGCACTCATGTTATAGTATTGAAAATTTAAAATATCGATAACTACATCTGACGTCCACATTAATAATAAGTGGCCCCTTTGAAAAATAAGTTCCATAACCTCAATAATAATATTCTCATGTTCTTTATTCTGGAAATTACATTCAAGTATACATTTTAAATAAGGTATCCCAATGTTATTTGGAAATAGAATGTCCTCATTTGAAAATCTGAAAGGCAAGACTTTTAGCTTAAAAAATTTCTGTGGATCTATTAATAGTTTAATAATTTTCTCCTTGTTTTCATCGAGTCTTTCAATCTGTTCAAAATATACCGCTGACGAAATAAGATCATCTTTTCTCGGATATATTTTTTTAGATAAATAATCAATTATTGATGGGTGTCTAAATGAAATCTTATTTGTATTATCAAAAGAAAGTAGTGCTTTTAATCGTTCCTTTGTGTCATTAAAATTTTCTATTTTCTTGATCCCCATTATTTTGTTGAAATTCCCGAAGCATTCATCAATATATTTTTGTTCAATATAAGTATCTGAAAGTGAATATAGTACAAATAAATAATTTAATGCGTTATCATCCAATGCACCAACTTCTTTTTCCCATATAAAAGCCGGATTTTCTAAATACATAAATATAATCTCGCCAAATTGGTTCGACTCTTTCGACCTACAATCGGAGGTAGCTCGTTCAATGATCAAAGGACTAAAGTTTTGATGTTTAATAATCATATGGAGTATTTTTTTATCATTTAATAAATCTCCAACTTTATCTCTAATATCATTTCTCAAGATGTATTTCACCAAAATATTAATACGATCATCCACAGAATATCCGTCTGTAATCGTCAACACTTTAGTATCATATTTATAGAACTGGGCAAGGCTTTCATTATGTTTTTTAGAATTTTCAAAAATGGTTGTCCGTGTTGTGAGTATTATTTTTTTAGTTTTACATTGCTTTATAAATTTTAATAACTCTTCAATTTGAACAAAATAATCTTCCGATTCATTCAGCTTCGTTTTACCCAGAAAATCATCGATTATAATAACTTCTTGTTCTCTAATAGATTTTTTAAGTTTCACAAGTAACTCTTCGATTTTCTTTGATTCTAGCTTATCTGAACCATCTATGCTCATTAGCTTACATTCGTTGTATTCTTTTGACAGAGTATAAGCTATTGAAATTGCTGTAGACGTTTTTCCAATACCTGATTCTCCATCCATTATCAATATATTCGAATTTTTCAGTGCATCTAATCCAGTCTCAAATATAGTTGTTTTAACAAACGAATCTTCTATATCTTCAGCAAGTACGCTTACATGAGAATCTATTATCTGTACAAAATCATCATCTTCTATTTCTGTACCTAATTCTTTCCTTATATAACTGTATACCTTCTTCTGTTCATCTATTGACTTATGTAGGACTATATTTAATATTTGTACAATATCTATGATATCATCCGCAGGAGTAAACGATATCCCATAGGGATTAGCAAAGTCGTCTTTATTTCTTAAACTTGTAGCATCGTTTGCAATAACAATAAATTTAAAGGTGTATCCTGGGTAATTTGTTAATATTTCTTTATTTAGCGAATTTTCAATCTTTTGTCTACTACATGTCGATGATACTTGAGCAATAATCTCCTTTTCTGTATCTACTAAATCTATACCCTCAACATTTCGCTTAATTGTATTTAAATTCACAAATTTATAATCAAAAAGGAGGTTAAGAAGACCCGCAAAAAACATTTCCGAATGTATATGTAAATCTAATATATTCTGTTTTCCACGCACGCTTATTCGAGCAGATAAAAGCATCAATTTCTCATCAATATAATTATAATATTTCGTCCGATTCACTACTATCCTCCTCTCTAAATTGCAAAAAGTGATAGATGTTATTTCTTCCAATTTATCCTATCATAAATAATACATTGGATAAAGTATATAAATGTTACGTATGTAATAGTCGAACAATCTGGAAATGAAAAGGCTCAAGATTCATTTTATAATATCTGCAGTGACCGCTTAGTGAGGTTTGAGGACTTTATTCCAAAATAAAGAGGCTGCTCAAGAAGTAGTTCAAGCCTACTTTAATGAAACAGCCTCATAACCCTAACAGATCATCATTCAAAACCTTCATTCCCGCGGCTTCTGCCCCTGCCGCTCAATCATCCCCAGATAGCGGTCAAGTTGCTGCTCTTCCAGCGAGGCGATCATATCAGCAAAAGGCTTCAAGTTCCGATGCACAGCATAAGCTTCGAGTGCATTGAAGTAATCCAGCCGGGATTCCTTGGCAATAGAGACAGGAAGATAACCGTGAGATAGCAGTTGATAGTTCATAATCAGCCGCGAAGTTCTGCCGTTTCCATCGGCGAACGGATGAATACGCACGAATTCGGCATGGGTCCATGCTGCAAGCTCAATAACGTTGGTGACATCCTTTTCAGCTAAATCAGCGTAAAAGTTTTGTACCTGGCGGTACATTTCACCCAGTACTGGTGGTGTATGGGCCGCTCCAGATATATATACCTCTACATTCCGGTAGATACCGCCCACCATTATATTCTCAGTCAGTACAGCATGAATATCCTTAATAATGCCTTCATCCAACGGTTTTCTCTGATCAATGCAGGCTTTAACATACTGGTAAGCTTTATTATGATTAATGACCTCGTAAATTTCCCGCAGCATCTTGCCGCCTACAGACAATCCTTCCTCCAAAACCACCTTGGTTTCCAAAAGGGTTAACGTATTCCCTTCAATGGCAGTCGAGTTATGCGTATATTCCAGTTCGAAAGCCTGCACATAGCTTTTTACAGTGATTTCCGGAAGTGTATCTTTTGCTTGTTCATATAAATCTTTTTTGCGCATTAATTCAGGGTAGCTCATCCTGCCTGCTCCTTTCCTTCGCTTAACTATCTTAAAAAGAAATAGACCGCCCTAATCCAAAGGAAACGGTCTATCTCATAACTGTTATTTTGAAGTCTCCACCCTTAAAAAGGGCTATTATAAATAGGAAGTCGCGCCCGATGCACGTCTCTCTTTGCATTTTACTCTATTCCTGCCTTTACTATACCACAACCGGTTTTTATAAATAAATATATATACGTCCAACTACTCTAGGAAAAACTCCCCTTAATTATTGCCCCGTCCCTCTACCGCCACCTGCGCCCCCCGGCCACCTCCACCTCCGAACCCGCCTCCGAGTGATTCCGTAATTTCAGTAATGGGTTCACCATTAACTGTGACAGTGCCGCCATTTAATTCAGTTGTACCATCCGCGTCAAAGGCCGAAGTGGCTTCTACATTAATGGTACCGCCGTTGATATACATGTCACCATTTGAATCAAAAGCATCCGTATCCCCGCTAGCCATACTTACTTCAATCGTACCGCCATTGACTACAATTGATGCGCCGGAACTAACTTTGGGTGTAGCGTTTATACCGTCATCAGTCGCATACAACGTAAGCTGACCCTCATTTACGATAATATTATTTGCCTCGATACCTTCTACTGCACTCTTAATGTTGATGATTCCGCCATCGATTTGCACAAGGTTGTTGCCGGTAATGGCATCGTCAGCAGCAGTGATTGTCAAGGTGCCGCCTTCAATGTAGATATTCCCGAGGGTAGTATCCTCTTCGTTCTCGCTATGCAATCCATCCTTCTGTGTATCAATCGTGATCGTTCCATCATGGATCAGAATCGCATCATTCGCTTCTATTGCATCCGCAGAGGACTCTATGGTATACACGCCTCCGGTAATTTTGAGATCATCCTTGGAAGAGATCCCATTTCCTTGACCCGATACAATATCTAAGGTTCCGGTTCCATTCAGGGTCAGATCTGCTCTTGAGAAAATAACCGCATCCAGATTGGTCTCCCCATCCGCTACATAGCTTCCGGATACCTCCATATAGTTCTCACTGTCAGTGGACGTAACGAATACCTTATCCGCTGCTTTCACATAAATGGCCGGTGCATCTTCATTGGTTATACTCACACCGTCAAGAACGATCTGAACTTTGGCATCGTCGGCAGCCTCAACCGTTACCGTCACATTGTCCACATCACCACTCAAAACATACACGCCTTCCTCACTCAGTGTCACATCCTGATTGCTTTCCAGATTCATTGGTGTTGCAGCAGTAAGATCCGCCGACTGCTCTAAATCCCGGTCACTGAATAATTCCGCGGTGTCCAGATCGGAAACGGAAGCCTCCGGTGTTTCAACAACAGTACCTTCCTGCGGATGTTGCGCTTGGTGACAAGGCCTGAGCTACAGATGGAGTGGTTGCAGCAGCAACCCCACTGCCTTCTTGTGCATTAGAGCATCCTGCGGCAGATACGGTAAGTACTGCGGCTAGAGCAATGACACTTATGCTGTTCAGCTTTATGATTTTCATGGACTAACACTCCTCGTATAGTTAGTAGTCATCTATAGGCTGTTTATCGTTCAATAAGCATTAACGCTACCTGACTTATTCCAAGCATAAGCCATAACACTTAAATCAAACTTAAACCGCGAAAACTAAACTATATATGACAATAGATGTCATTCCCATACTCTATAATGAAGCTGTATTCAACAAAGGAGGTAACCACGGAATGAGGAGTTTACAAGGGAAAATCGCTTTAGTAGCCGGAGCTACCAGGGGAGCTGGCCGGGGGATCGCTACCGAGCTAGGGGCAGCGGGCGCAACGGTATATGTGACAGGAAGATCGACGCTAGCCCAACGTTCCGAATATGACCGTCCTGAAACGATAGAAGAAACGGCAGAGCTTGTCACCCGGGCTGGCGGCCACGGAATCCCGGTTCAAGTCGATCATCTGGACCCTGTCCAGGTAGAGACATTGGTGAATCGTATTGAAAAAGAGCAAGGCAGGCTCGACATCCTCGTGAATGATATCTGGGGCGCCGAAAAGATCATCGAATGGAATGTTCCGTTGTGGGAGCATTCCCTTGAGAAGGGGCTGCGGATGTTACGGCTCGCGATAGATACCCATCTCATTACAAGCCATTTTGCGCTCCCTCTTCTGATTAAGAATAAGAATGGGTTAATTGTAGAGATGACGGACGGAATCGCTGAATACAACAATCTGAATTACCGGGTGTCGATGTTCTATGATCAGGCCAAAACCTCCGTGACCCGTATGGCCTGGGCTCTTGCCCAGGAGCTTAAGCCTTATGGCTGTACAGCGGTGGCGCTCACGCCAGGCTGGCTTCGTTCAGAAATGATGCTCGAACACTATGGGATACAAGAAGATAACTGGCGGGATGCTGCTGCCAATGAGCCTCACTTCATCATCTCGGAATCCCCACGTTATGTAGGCCGGGCCGTCGCTGCGCTTGCTCAAGACCCCGAACGATCCAGATGGAACGGACGGTCACTCTCAAGCGGAGAGCTGGCGCAAGTCTACGGGTATACAGATATGGACGGCTCCCAGCCGGATTGCTGGCGTTACATGGTCGAGGTCGTAGATGCCGGTAAACCGGCGGATGCTGAAGGCTACAGATAAAATACAAAAACCCGGGCGCTGACGCACCCGGGTCTCCTTATATCAACCTGCCCTATACTGATTCTGGAACAGCAAATCATAGGCTTCGTTCCGGTTAAACAGGTTCTCATGGGTATCGAAGGCTGCGACCCTGCCAGCTTGCAGAACCATTACTTTGTCGCAGTCCAGAATGGAAGATAGACGGTGAGCAATGGAGATCATGGTTTTCCCGGAGGAAAGACTTTTGAGTTCGCTAATGATGTCACTCTCATTTTCGCTGTCCAGCGCGCTTGTGCTTTCGTCAAAAATAATGATGTCCCTGTCCTGTAAAAAAGCACGCGCAATCGATAACCGCTGTCTCTGGCCTCCGGAGAGCTTCACACCCTTTTCTCCAATGATCGTATCCAATTGATCCGGCAAGGTGTCAATGAAATCATATATACTCGCCCTGCGGCAGCACTCTATCAATTCCGCGTCGGTTGCCCCGGCCTTGGCCAGCAACAGGTTGTCTCTAATCGACATATTGAACAGAACAGGTTCCTGCACAACTATACTCACTTTATCGGACACACTCTCACTGTTCACCGAAGAGATATCTGTGCCGCCAATGCTTATTGTTCCCCCTTGCGGTTCCATCTGCCCTGTCAACAGCTTGGCGATGGTGGATTTGCCGCTGCCGCTTTGTCCAACGATCGCCAGATGCTCCCCCTTACCCACAGAGAATGATATACCGTCAAGCGCAAATGAATCGTTCCCCTCATAGGTGAATTTCAGCTGGTCAACATTGATATCTGTTCCTTCAATCTTCTTATAAGGCTTCTTAGCTGCTTCTATATTTAGAATCCCGATCACTTTACCGATACTCACCGAGTCATTCTTGAAGTTCATCATGGAATTACTAATGTTCTCGATGTATCCGAAAAACTGCCCGTAAAAGCTGATAAACACAAGCAGCACACCAACCTCCGAGTAGCCCTTAATGACAAATAATCCGCCGATAAAATAGATGAACAGCTGGGTAATGAAATTCTTGGTGAAGAACGAATAGGTAATCCCCAGATGCATATAGAGCTGGTTAAGAAACCAGACATGCCTGATCTTCTTGTAATGTCCGTTTAATTCAGCAAATTGAGCATCTTCAAGATTATTGGTTTTGATATCCTTCCAGTTTTGGAAATTGGAGTGTAAAAAGGATTCATATTGAATCTGCAGTTTCCAGAGCTCCTCTCCGGTAAGCTTCGCTTTCCCTCCCAGAAAATTAACCGTCACCAAAGAAACCGGAACAAAAATAAAACTGATGAGCGCAATCCGCCAGTCATAGCATAGTAAAATCACTGCCAGTGCAACAGCGTAAACAGCAGCGTAGATAAAATCCAATATATGCGTCTCGAAAAATTTCCCGGCAATTGCCGAATCGTTCTCAATCCGGCTCTTAACATCGCCAATGCTATATTGGCTATAGTCATCGTTATTGAGGCTGATGAGCTTTTTGAGCAGCTTATTCTTGATTCTCAGATCATATTTCAGGATTAACTGGTTAGAAAACCGCTTACTGACGGCAATCCCGGTTGTAGTAAGCAGGAAAACCGCAAGGTACCCGCTGATGATTAGCCAAAGCTCATTCAACTGCTTATCTACCAAAACGCGCTTAACCAATAACGAGTACAAGAACAGGGGGATCAGCCCGAATACTAAGCTCCATATCTTGAACATCCCCAGCGCAAGGAGCGGTTTTCGGATACCGTCTATATCCCGGGTTAAGGCCTTATAGATGTCCCATCGTTTCATACAGCTTCACCTCCTGCATACTGTTCGCTGAATAAGTCTATGTATGTTTGATTGCTCGTAATCAGTACGTCGTGGGTATCGTAGCCTTTGACAACACCGTCTGCTAACACCGCGATTCTATCACAGCTCTGGATGGTGGAGAACCGGTGGGCGATGATGATCAGCGTCCGGTCCTGCGAAAGCTCACGCATTACTTTCCGGATCAGCGCTTCGTTCCGGCTGTCGAGGAAGGATGTAGCTTCGTCGAAGATCAGAATCTTCGGATTCTTGACTAATATCCTTGCGATTGCCAGACGCTGCTTCTGCCCGCCGGATAATTCCTGTCCGCCCGTCCCCAGCAGAGTGTCCAGTCCATCCGGGAAGGTCATGACCACATCATACAGAGCGGCCTTCTTGATCGCTTCCATCAGGGCTTCATCATTATCCTTATGATTTGTAAATGAAAGATTGTAACGCAGGGTCTGATCGTACAGAATAGTCTCCTGATGGACAATCCCCACCTGGCTCCGCAAGCTATGCAGGTTATAGTCATTAACATTCACACCGTCGATCAGAAGCTCGCCGCTGTCCACTTGATACAGATTGTAGAGCAGGTTACCCATCGTTGTTTTACCCGCGCCGCTCCTTCCGACAATGCCAATCGTGCTGCCTGCATCGACGCGGAGATTGAACCCGTTCAGAACCTGTCTGTCTTCGCTGTATCCAAAGGTGACATTATTAAATTCAATCAGGCCCTCTTTTATGGGCTGCGGAGGCTGGTTTTCCTGGTAATCCTCTTCATCCTCATTCAGAATATCCACGACACGCTGCAGGGAGACTCTCTGCCCCCAGACATCGACAATTTTGCCGTTAATGGAGCTGAAGTAATTCACGGCCATATTGAAATAGCTTATCGCGGCTACAAACACACCGAGCTGCATTTGGCCTTTAACAATGAAATAGGCGCAGATAATAAATATGAGCAATTGTGCGGCAAGCGTGATGAATGCATTCACCCTTTCTGTGGTCACTCCGATTCTTCCGTTTTCCACATTCATTTTATGAATGGCAGCCGTTTTCCTTAGATAAGTGCTTGTTACTTTTTTACCTGCGTTAAGGATTTTGACGTCCTGCAGATTCTTCACAATTTCGAATAAATACGAGGATAGCTTTCCCTGTTCCGCCCGAAGCTCCTTGTTGACCTGTTGCGCTCTGGTCTTGAAATATTTCGAGGCAAAAAACACGGCGGGAACCAGAACAACCGTAAAAGCCCCCAGCAGTACATTGTAGTAAAACATAAAACAGACAGCGAATAGGATATGCAGCAAGTTGGAGTATCCCCACAGTCCGCTCCAGAAGACGAGATTCATAATATCCGTAGCGTCGTGGTTCATCCGGCTGATCATATCCCCGCTGTACATCCCGGAGAGGTCTTTTCCTTTTTTATGTAATATCTTGTTGAACAGAGCCCGCCGGATATCGAAGACAAACCCCGTCATCATCTGCGACGAAATAAGATTGTTCACCGTCGCAACGATAAACTGATTGAACAAGAGTATGCCGGCATAGATCAGACATAGATTCAAGAAGGCGCTCATGTCCTTATCATAAAAAGCGATATTGATCATCTTCCCGCCCAGGAACGGATAAATCAGGTTGACCATCGTCATCAATGTTGTGATCATGAACCCGCATAGAAAAACCCATTTGTGCATCAGCATAAATTTCATGACCCATTGCCTATTTGTCATAGACTCACGCAGCCCCTTCCATATATTCACAAAAGGTATTGTAGCACAAATGTTCGTATATGCGAATGATGATTTCCATTGCGGAACCATGACCGGTTGATTAAATATGTACCACGCAAAAAAAGACACGAGTCCATTCGTGTCTTTTGGCTTTGAATTCCTGTGGCGGTTAAGCCCCTTCAACCATATCCCGTTTGCGATATCCAATATAGCCCAATCCCATTAAGGCAACGCTAATCACGGACATCGAAATAAAGATTACTCCATCAAACTTATCTACCGGCATCCGTGGGATCCAACTTTGGACGGCTGTTTTGGAGAACCATTCCGGTAAATCTAGAATCCCGCCAAAGTAGTTCAAGGCAAAAGAATAGCCCAGATAGGCATAGATAGCTTTACCCAGTCTTGGTGCCCAGCCTAAAGTCAAAGCTGCAAGTCCGGTAAAGAACAACACAGACGGCAGGAAGTTATAGCCTGCAGCGAAGAAGTCCCTCATATCCATGGATGAGCTGTCACCCATTGCAGAAATCGCTGTACCCCCAAGACCGGCTGAAGCCAGCCAAACGCCCACTAATCCAGCAATGATTGCCATAATGACACTCGTCCAATAGAGCTGAGCCCGGGTCACTTTTGTTGAATAAATCTGGCTCAAATGCAGTCGCGCTTCTTCCGCGAACAGTTTATTAACGATGGCAATGGGTAAAATAGAAACCATTCCAATCATTACCATCATAATCGTTCCAGTAAATGATTCTTCGATTGAGACCCCTGCTATCGTAAACATTTGACTCATCATTTCATTGCTTCCCAGGAAGGTCTGCATATCTCCATAAATCGAGCCATAGGCTGCTCCCATGATTACAAAGGCAATCAACCAGCTAATGATAATGCCTTTATTAAGCTTCATAAACAAGCCGGGTACGGACAACAACGATTTTTTCGCTGCCTCACGCCCTTCTCTTTCCGGTAAATAACCAGCCCCCATATCCCGGCCGCCCTCAAGGGCAAAAGCAAGAATCAATACAATGACACTGAAGGCTACGGCCAAAATTAGGGGAACCCAATTGTTGTCTGTAAATGGATAAGTCAGATAGGTCCAGCCCATAGGATTGATCATTGAGAAATCAACATTCGATACATCCGTACCCGCACGAATAATGTAGAGCAGACCTACAATTCCTAGCGAAGAACCCGTTGCACCGGAGGAAGTTGGCATAATTTGTGCCATAACTAATGCAATCACAGCTCCCAAAATACCGGCTATCCCGATGGAGGCGCCAAACAGGAATGACCCTTCGGCCGAAATCGTATCTACACCAAAGCTAGTCATAACCCCGCCAATAAGGAGTGCCAATACAATATTAATACACACTACTTCGGCAATGACAGCAAACGAATTGGCTTGACGACCTACTTGAAAGGAGCGCACCAGTTCAGTAAGCCCGTACTCTTCTTCTTTACGGGTATGGCTCACAACATGCAGAGCAGCTATAATCATCGCAAACAAACCGCAGAATAACAACATTTCGTGCGCATACATTGCACCCAGGGTATAACCAGCTGCGGTGTTAACCGGTGTCGGCCCAACCATTGAGATCATGGCGGGATTCTGCAAGGTCTCATACATCCCCTGCAAACCTTGCCCCTTGCCGATTTCTTCAAACGCCGGAACATAACCCGCTGAAAATAAACCCAGACCTATAATCCAGATCATTATTTTTTTCCAATCACGTTTCAGATATAGCATGAATAGTACATTCCAGCGTGCAAATTTTTCTTTCATCGCATTTTCCTCCGTCCACCGTTTAGACTTCATAATGCCGCATGAATAAGTCTTCAAGCGTTGGCGGTACAGATTCAAACCTCTTAACACCCAGTGTTGCCGCTCTGGCCAATATGTCATTGATATATTCATTATCCGCAGAGAATGTCGCCTGATTGCCTTTATGCTTAAAGTCATGGACACCGTTAACAGATGCCATCTCAGCCACATCCCCCTCGGTTACCAGAGTCACTGTAGAACGGGTCAGGTGACGCAATTCATCCAATGTCCCGGTTTCAACAACCTTTCCTTGACGAATGATAACTACCTTATCTGCTAAACGTTCCACTTCACTCAAAATATGAGAGGATAGTAAGATTGCTTTCCCTGTATGCTTGATTTTCTCAACCTCATCCTGGAAGACAGCTTCCATCAATGGGTCAAGACCAGAAGTCGGTTCATCGAAAATATACAAATCGGAGTCAACGGACAAAGCCGCAATCAAGCCAACCTTTTGCCGGTTTCCTTTTGAATAGCCTTTAGCCTTCTTCTTAGGATCGAGTTCAAAACGTTGAATCAAATAATCACGCTTATTCTTGTCTCCTCCACCATGTAACTTAATAAACAGATCAATAATTTCGCCGCCTGTTAAGGTGCCCCACAGAGCCACATCCCCTGGAACATAGGATATCCGCTTATGAATCTCAAGGCTATCCTTCCATACATCCTTGCCAAAGATCTTCACATCCCCGGCATCACGATTGATAATTCCCAGCAAAGTCCGAATCGTTGTTGACTTACCCGCGCCATTCGGCCCAATAAAGCCCACAACCTCCCCGGCATTTACTGTGAATGTCACATCATGCAGTGCTTTAAATTTCCCGAACTTTTTTTGCAGGCCTTGCACATTTACAATTTTATCCATAGCACTAAAACCCCTTTTAAACAGTTTTAGTAACGTGCTTTCCAGTTTAAAGCAAAGTCCCGGATTAATATGAACTATTAATAGCATTAAAGTTCATATTTATCTAATTTACCCTTTGTTTTAAACCAAAGTTCATTTACATATTCAGTTATATATCTTTTTAGAGGCCTAGTCAATTTAAAAATCCTTAGTTTAGAACTATCGTATGCTTGATAATACATAACTAGCGCTATATACTTAATAGGAAAGAAAAATATGAACTGAACTACCCCAAAATATTTTTTACTCACTTAAGATAGAAGGCAGGAATGATAAATGAATGGTTTTGAAAAGCGGACACAGGAGAAGAAAAATCAAGTATTAGAAGCAACCTTTAACTTGATGAATACAGATGCCGGTATAGAAAAATTAACAATAGATGAGATTGCTGAACAATCCAACGTTGGAAAAACAACGATTTTCAAATATTTCGGGAGTAAAGAAAATCTTATCCATGAGGTTTTTAAGTATTTTTTGAATAAAATGGGGGACAAAGCCCGGGGGATTATGGCCGAGAATAAACCCTTTGAAGAGACTCTCATTGCCATGAGTCAGACAAAAATCCATTATCTGGACAAAATCAAAAAAGAGTTTTATTTAGAGATGATGGATTACTTCACCAGGAAGGGGGATGATGGCTTATCTTTGATGATGCAGGAATACGCTAAGGAAAGCTTTAATATCATGCTGGATTTATTCCATCGCGGACGTAAGGAAGGCAAGGTTGATCTGAAATATTCAGATGAATTTCTTTTGATTTATTTCCAGGCCTTAGTTGAAGGGATCTCAAGCCCACATATCTACGGCAGGATCGTCCCTTATACCGCCCATTGGACAGAAATGCTGATGAAAGGTATTGCTCCAGATCCGCCGTCCGGATCAGCCTATAAATAAGACAAACCGCCAATCGGTATAATTTCCTCCCCAATAAAAAACGCCGCTCAATTAAGAGCTATTGGCACCGCTCAGGCCAGCAAGGCGCGGGCTACCTGGTCCACAATGCAATTGATCCCTGTCGGTCCATAGCAGCCGATCCATGTAGCGGCATCCACCGGGTATATATGCTGCCGTTCATCTGCATCCAGCAATCCCCGGACGTTCTGCTCGGTCACAGCTATGTCATCCTGCAGCATCTCATTGCTTAGCCAAAAGTAGTGGCTGGCATGCACAGCCGGCAGCCTGTCGACGGAAATATGATACGCCGTGTCGGAGGTATCTGCGACAAATAGCGGAGCAGGCAGACCCAGGTCGCGGTACAGCACGGCACCTGTGCGGTGCGAAGCCGTATGTACCCGGACCAGTGACTCCCGCGGGCGGATCAGAGCCACGCTCTTGCCTGCCAGCACCGGGGCAAGCTCTGCGGACAGCAATGCCGTGCGGCGAAGGTAATCGGCAATAATACGTTCCGCCTCGGCCCGCTTGCCCGTCAGTTCACCGAGCAGGCTCAGAATCGTCTGCCAGCTCTCATTGCGCTGAAACATGATAGTGGGAGCAATCCGGTTTAAGCGTTCATAATGCTGATCATGCACCTCGGTACAGATAATCAAATCCGGCTGCAGCCGTTCCACAGCCTGCAGGTCCGGGTACTCGTAGGTTCCGAGCATTTCCGTTGCCTTAAGCCTTTCCCGGATATATTGGGGGAATTTCAACACTGCACTGCCCAATCCTACACTTCCTGCGGGCGACAGCCCAAGCGCAAGCAAATGGTCAGCATATTGAACGTCGAGTACAGCGATTCGCTGCGGAGAAGCAGTGACGTTATATTCGCCCCGCATATGACTGATCACCGGGTCCGGCAGCCCGGAATACGCAGCGCCCGCACCGGGCTCTGAAGCGGCAGTCCGCCTGTAGAGCTGCGGGGGGACTCCATAATATTTCTTGAACGCCTTGCTGAAGTAATACATGTCGCGGTAGCCTGTTCTTTCAGCGATTTCGCCGATGGGGGCATCCGTATGACGCAGCATCCGCTCTGCGCTCTCCATCCGCAGCCGGATCACATATTCCATCGGCCCGAGCAGCTTCTCCTGCTTGAACCGCCGCTGCAGCTGTCTTGCACCGCATCCGGCAAGCGCAGCCAGCTCTTTAAGCTCCAGCTCCTGACGGTAATGCCCCGCTATATAGGCAGCAACAACCTCCACCATATCCGGCTCCCCGCCGCCCTGACCGCGTTCATGCTCCATAATAAGCTCGTACAGCATTCCTTGCAGCAGCGCATTGGTATGGAAGCGTTCCAGCCCTTCTCCCCGGCTCCATTTGGCTATGATCTTGTCCGCTGTCTGATGCAGCTCCGCCGGATGCGCGGGATGATGAATAAACGAAGTGCGCAGCGGGTGATTGCGCTGCGGGAACAGTACACGGGCCGCTCCCGCCATTGGAACAGCCTTGTAGATAATAACGGTATAATGAATGTTCTCCGGTCCGGCAGTCATCGTAAATGCCGACCCCTTAACAGCGTGGCAGACAAAAGAGGCCTGGATATGGCGAACCTCGCCATTCATCACAAGCCTCCCTTCCCCGCCGCCTGCCAGCAACAACAGATTGGCTGACAATCCTGCTTCGCTCAGAACACCGCCGGGCGGCAAAGTACCGCTGCGTACGTCAAGCGTCTTGATCGCCGTATCACTCCATAAACTTGCCTGCTCCTGCAGCGGCATTTCTCTCATCTCCTGACAATAGCATCCTTTTGCTAACGGACGACCTGTTGTCATTTTAATTGAGATTCATTCTCATTGTCAATTTTCGGGCATTTCCTGCAATACTCCCCTGACATCCGGTAATAGAAGCAGCAGGTGCTGCGCTTGTTCTTCGCAACCGTCGTCTCGTCATTATGCTCTGTGAACCGGGTAAACGGATTGCGCCTTGACCCAAACAACTCTCCGGGAGCCGTCCGGGTCAGAAAAGCGAAATCGGCTTGCATCCGCTGCCTGTCTTGCCCGGATTCGTCTGTTCCAGGAGAATATAGCGGGGCAATGCGCACCATAATATTCTCCCAAAGCACCGCCATCGGGACGGGTCCTATGGCGGCAAGCGTCTGCAGCAGCGGGGCAAGCCGTACCGCAAAAATCTCCTCTATAACCGCCTCCCGCCACGCTTCCCTGTCTTCCGGTGGCGATGCTGTTCGAAGCCCGTTCACCGCCAGGAAAGGAAAATGCGTACCCCCTTTAAACTCCGGGGAAGCCGGATGATAGAGGAAGCTATTGTCCAGCGGGAAGGAGACTTCCCGGTTATGAAAGGTCATCGCAGCCAGCAACGGTGCGATCCACAGATAGCCGATCCGCTTAGCCAGCATGGAAGCCGCAACCTGCATGTCCGGCGCGCCGATATAATCCTTAAGCCAGCTTACATATTCGCGGCATGCCGCTTCTTCCTGCAGCTGGCCCAGAGCAAGGGTGCGGATGCTGTCTTTAGGCGGACTGCCCATCCGCAGCCGGTATTCCTCCGCCATGTCCCTCCATGAGGCCGACGACAGATAGTTGTCCATTTCAATGCGTTCCCAGCAGTGCTTCCGAGGCCTGATCTACAATAATATTGAGCGCAATGGGGCCATAGTAAGCGATCCAGAGCGTTGAATTCACGTCATAGGCACGGTTATTCTTGACGGCATCAAGCGATTTCCAGACCGGACTGCCTGCCAGAGCCTCTGCCTCTTTGGCGAACAAATCATCCGACAGCAGGAAATAATGATCTGCTCCGACATCAGCGACTGTCTCCATCGAAATCTCAACGGAGGTGTCATCTTTAATCTCCTGAACGAATGCCGGGACATTTAACCCCAAATCCTCATAAAGAATGCTTCCGGTCCGGTGTTCGGGACCATGTACACGGATACCCTCCGGTCTCGGACGAATCAGCGCTACGGTTTCATCGCCCAGCTTCGCCGCCAACTGCTCCCGCAGTCCGGTGATTTTGTCCTCGTAAGCCTGACGCACCACCTCTGCCTCCGCCTGCTTGCCTGTTATCGCACCGATGACAGCCAGCGTATCCCGCCAATCCTCGTAGAAGTCGAGTACCACTGTGGGCGCAATTTGGCTGACACTGTCATATACCTCCTCCTGAAAGTCGGTCATCAATATAAGATCCGGATTCAGCGCCACAATTGCTTCAAGATTAGGCTCATCCCGTGTGCCAAGGACCTTCACATCCCCCAATTGGGCGTTTAAATATTCCGGAAATTCATCCTTCGTCCCAGCTACAACGCTGCCAGCCGGGCGCTCACCAACTGCTATCAATTGATCGACGAATTTCACATCAAGCGCAGCAATCACCTTCGGCTTCTCCGTCAGTGCATATTCGCCCTTCAGGTGTGAGATCGTTACCGGAAAAGCTGCTGCAGCCTGAGCCTCTGTATCCGGTGGCGCAGACGGCTCGGCTGAGGCTGAAGCTACAGCCGACGGCTGTGCGGCTGTGCCTCCATTGGTGTCTCCTCCAGTGCCGCATGCCGTCAGCACAAGTATCAGTGCCAGCATCCATACCATTAATAGTCCTGATTTCTGAGCGGCGTATACCCTGCTGCCGGTTGTCTGCCTCTTTGCTGCTCTCTTCATGCTGACTCCCCCTTTTTATGTGATAATGATTTTCATTATCATATTCGTAAAGTGAGTATAATCGATCTGCCTGCTCTGTTTCCATGTACTTTTGCGACATTGCAGCCGGATTAATGCGACATTGTGTTCCATAGGAGCATGCTTCCTTTTACACAGTATCCCTTCGGGATTCCGATAATCCAATATAAAAAGACTGCCGACATTACCTTCGACAGTCTTAAGGAAGGGGACCTGCTCCCCTCATTAACTGAGTTAATATTAATTACCCCAATATTGCTGGGCAATCTGTTGTCCTTGTTTAATTTTCGCCCACTGTTCATCTTCCGTTAATTCATTGCCGCCATCACAGGACGCAAACCCGCATTGATGAGAAAGTAATAATCTATCCTTATTAATGATTTTCGAGGCTTCATCAAGCATTTGAACTACACGGGCCTCATCGTCAAGCGTATTGGTCTTAGAAGACAACAATCCAAGTACAATTTCTGTATCAGGCTTATCTTTGAACACCGCAAGCGCCTCAAGGGAGCCTGCACGATCATCATCCCATTCCAGGAAAAAGCGATCGTATTTCAGCTGCTTCAAGAACAGATTAGCAATTTTGGCATAGGAGCCACCACCCATATTACGGGAATCATAGTTACCACGGCAGTTATGAGTCCACATTTTGAGGCCTAAGCTATGACCAAAATCAATGATTGTATTGTTAATGTCAATAAATTCTGTAGCTAGAGCCTGTACTTCCTCTTGATTGATATTCTCGCCGGTATATGGAGAGTTCGGGTTATCATCTGCAAATAGCTCCCATAAGCAATCGTCGAATTGCAGGATTTGTCCTCCGGCAGCAGCAAAGCATGGAGGACTTAGAGGTACGTAACACTTAAAAATGATATCTGGTTATTGTCAAAAAGTATAATGAGTATCTTAGCTTTCTAAGGCAGCCCTCCTATGTTCTCGAAATAGGATATATCTGCCACTCCCTTGAAAGGCGGTATATGGCGGGCCACGGTCGCGCGCAGCTGACCGAGCTGTTTGTCTCTGCCACGATGTCTCATAAAATTAGATCTATAGCGTAGAATAGTAGAGAAGATTGAGGCCGTTATACACGATATGCACCACGACCCCGGGCCAGATGGAACCCGTCTTACGGAACAGTATACCATTCAGGATGCCGACCATGAATGCGTCGAACAGGATGACGTTGAATCCATGAACGACGCCGAAGATCGCAGCGCTGCCAACCACGCCAGCCCATGCTCCGTAACGGTTCAGCGCATTGGCAATAACGCCCCGGAATACAAACTCCTCGCCGAGCGGCGTGAGGATAGCGCCAGTGATAAGCAGAACGAAGAGTGAGAGCGCGCCACCTTGCGCTGCCGTCTGGAAGTCCGCTTGGTTGTTCAGCTCGGTGATGAAGTGAAAATACACCCCCTCTATAACGAAGCATCCGCCGAACGCGACAACACCGAGGGCGGCTCCCACAAGCAGCCATTTCCGTTCGATCGCCCGAAAACCGAAAGCGCGCAGACCGCGAACCCGCAGGGCGTAGGCTGCGAACAAGGCGGCGAGGCCAACGAGACCATTGCCTACACCCCCGATGTTAATTCGCAAAATGGCTTGCTCGTCAGGGATTTGCGTCATCCAAAGACCGAGCATAACAATGCCGATCAGATAGAGCCCCAGTGCAGTTAGGGTCTCTGGCCAGCCAGGTCGGGCTTGGGGCATAGTGGACGTGGAAGAGCTAATTACCTCCATGAGTTCCTTTTTAGTTTCAGACAATTTTTGAACATTTTTCACGGGTGTACACCTCTTTGCATCGTTATGCGTAGATAACGACTTATTTAGTATATAAATTGAACAAAAGAAATTTATTTCCATATCATCGAATAAAGAACTTCAACCTACGCTAGCTGCGGTGGATGAAGTCAAGCAACAAGCCTTCACAGAAGTAACTTTTCCTACTTTGAAAAAAGGTTAATGGATGAGAAAATCGCTCACTTGCTCTTCAAAGATGAGTCGATGATCCACGATTACCAAGCGCTTCAGCATACGTGGTTTCTCAAAGGCAAGCAACGTGTCATCCAGACAAGAGGCAAACATCGTGGTGTTAAACGATCACGGCCGTCCCGCTTACGGCAACCATCAGCATGCCATCGCGAATGACTTCATAATCAATGTCGACTCCGACAATCGTATTAGCTCCCATCCCTGAAGCTTTCTGAGTCATCTCAGCAAATGCCGTATCTCTCGCTTCCTGAAGCTTGCCTTCGTAAGCGCCCGAACGCCCCCCTACGAGGTCGGTAATCGAAGCCTTAAAGTCTCTGAATACGTTGGCTCCTATAATGACTTCACCGGTGGCAATGCCCAGATACTGCCTTATCGGGGAGCCTTCAATAGTTGATGTAGTGGTTATAATCATAAATTTTCCTCCTCAATTGGCCTGGCTATAGGGTAATACTTTTGTTGCTGTTTTCCGCTTCAGGCCCCAACCGGCCTTTTTCGGATGAGCTCCTATTGGGCGCTGCTAACTTGGTTCAGCATCCACTTGCCGGTATCCTCAATGACCTCGGCTCAACATGTCCAGGAGTGTTCATCCCGTACATTCTGGAAAGCGCCCCATTAGGACGATCTTCTCATAAACCAATCCTTTGTATGTTCGAATAGCTTTCTCACCCCTATCCTACCAGCCCCAATGAAACAGAACCTAAACGGATAGACAAACATCAGCTTAATTTCACTCCCGCCGTTTAGGTTCTGTTAAAGTGATTATGCTACTATGGAAATGGGTGAAAACAATGACAAATCTATCCGATTTTAAAATCGCAATCGTCGACGACGAGCCTTCGATTGTCACGATGCTGCAAATGGTGCTTCGCAGGGAAGGGTTTCATCAGCTGTACGCGGCTTCCACCTGTGCGGAAGCTCTCGATTTAGCGAAGCGTGAAGCCCCCGATATCCTCCTGCTCGACATCATGCTCCCCGACGGCAGCGGCCTGGAGCTCTGCTCCAAGCTCCGCAAATACGGGAATCCGCATATTTTGTTTCTGACGGCCAAGGCTTCCGATCTCGATGTCCTGCGAGGCTTCGCTATGGGCGGGGACGATTATATCACGAAGCCCTTCAATCCTCTGGAGGTGGCCGCAAGAATTCAGGCACGCATACGCCGACTGGAGCCAGAAACCTCGACGTCCAGTCCGGCGAAACGGCCCGATCCGGGGATTTATCGGTTTGGCCGCTTCACCGTCAACGAGGTGGAGGGCGAACTAATCGTGGAGGGACAGCCAGTTCCTTGCCCCGCGCAGGAGTTCCAGCTGCTGCTGCACTTCTGTAAGTTTCCCGGCATCGTATTTTCCAAAACACAGCTCTACGACAAGGTTTGGGGGATCAACGGACAGGGCGATGATTCGACGGTAATGGTGCATATCCGGCGCATCCGAGAGCGGATTGAGATCGACCCCGGTAATCCGAAGCTCCTGCTTACCGTACGTGGGCTTGGCTACAAGCTGGCGAAGGAGCCGCAGGAGCGATGAAGATCCAACAGCGCATGTCCTTCCACTTCACGTATCAATTGATTTTTTATGCCCTGCTTATGGTGGCTATTACTCTGGTTGCCTGCATCTTGTTTTTCCAGAACATGACGAGTAATGAGATACGCCGGAACTTTCCGGTTGGCGTCCTGCAACAGATCGCTCAAGAAGCTCATTACAAGGACGGGATGATTCAGATCTCCCCTGAGTGGGACAAGCTCATCGAGGAAAAAGGCATGTGGCTACAGGTTGTCAGTGCCGAAGGAGAGGTGATCTACGCCGTCAATACAACTCCGCATCATACGCTGCCGGCCTCCTACTCCATCGCTCAACTGCTCGATATCCAAGAGACACGGACGTTTGGGACGTATGCCGTACACACTCAGCTTAATTTTGCTTTCCAAGACCCGCTTCTGTATATGCTGGGCTATCCTAGTCCTGACCTTGACCAGCTCGTTGCCTGGTTTCATGCCTACGGGCAGCATGGAATCGTGCGTAGCGAAGCGGTTTCCCACTTGGACCGGCGGCTGCGCAAAACCGGCAGCTATCTGCAGGTGATCGACCCCGAGAGCCATATCGTACAAGGCATCGGCGATGGAGCATACGTGCAGAAGGCGTATCGACAGCTGGATATCCTGGCCATCCAGCAATCGCCCAGCAACTATGACACGAATATTGTCGCCTATCGGGACAAGCTGAGCGGAATGACGTGGATTCTCTATACACCCCATGCAGCGGGAGCCCCTCTGAAGCATCCTGTGATGGAAAAGGCAACGCGTGGACTCGTCCGGATTACAGTTCTGATCCTGCTCTTGGCGCTGCCGATCTCCATCTGGCATGGCTACCGCTACGGTCAGCCGCTGATTCTGTTTGCAGGCTGGTTCGAACGTATGGGCCGGGGACAGTACGACCAGGTACTGACCGCCAAGGACATGCGCAAGGTATTCCGCCGCAACGGCATGATGCGCATCCGCTACAGGCTCTATAAGGAAGTGATTGAATCCTTCTATCAGATGACTCATCAATTGGCTCAGATCGAGAAGGAACGCGAGAGGATGGAAAAGGCGCAAGCGGAGTGGATGTCAGGGATTTCCCACGATCTGCGCACACCACTGGCCACAATTCAAGGTTATGGGTATATGCTGGAGAGCTTGCCTGAGCAATGGAGCCAAGAGGAGATGCGCATCATGGGCTCGACGATCCGGGAAAAGGGGGATTATATGCTGGAGCTGATCTCCGACTTCTCATTGATTCATCAGCTCAAGCAGGGCGATTCGATCATGAAGTTTCGGGAGATCGACTTGGTTGAGCTGGTGCGCTGCTCCGTACTGAAGTACGTCAACGGCGCCATGATGTCTGAGTATCAGTTTCACTATGTTGGGGAGGATTGTCCCTTGCTGATACAGGCCGATGAAACCTGGCTGATGCGGTTGATGGACAATTTGCTGTCCAACGCCGTGAAGCATAACCCGCCTGGCGTGATTGTCAACGTCTATGTCGGCAGGATGAACGACAAGGCATGCATACGAGTAATCGATAATGGCAAAGGGATGGACGAGGAAACACTGCATCATTTGTTCAATCGCTACTACCGGGGAACGAATTCCGATGAATCGACGGAAGGATCCGGGCTCGGGATGAGCATCGCCAAAACCATCGTGGAAGCGCATGGCGGCGAAATCCAGGTAAAATCCAAAGTGTGGCAAGGCACGATAATTGAGATCTTATTGCCCAACTGAGCGTTTGGCTGGGAATGATTCTTCCCTGTATAAACGCTCAACTGAGCAAAATCTGGACACCGCTCTTTCTCATCTCTAGGGGGAGACTGATCTGTAAGCATAATTGTAAGCCCCCCACCCATAAGCACGTATAATATCAAAAAAACTGCAGTCTCCAGTATGTACTCCCAACATTGAACACGATTCCACATGTGTGGAGTAAGCAGAGTCAACACATACAACAACAAATTAACGGGAACGCCTAAAAAAAACCTCCCGATAAAGAGAGGGCATTCCCACGCCGAACAATCAGAACCGAATAAAATCAACCACGCCATGCGCAATCATCGCTGAAGTCACATCCCGCTTCCACTGCAAATAAGCAAAAGGCAGCCCGAAGAGCAGCCCCCATGTAATACTGCCCGTCACCCCACCCTTTTCATTCCGTCTCAAAAATTGAATCGGACTCTCCTGATATACTGCAAACGTACTGAATACAGCAAGTGCAGCCATCACGGTAATCAGGAAGTTGCTGATTATCATGATGATTTGGCCTCCCGTTACTTCAAATATTCCGAACCTCCACAACCCTCCCTAAATCCACATACTGCTCATGTCGAATTGCAGGATCTTTCTGCTAGCAGCAGCGAATTCCTCGACAAACTCCTTATAAGCCTTCACCAGACCAGCCTTCAGCTCAATGCGGTTCCGATACACAGCCTCTGTGCCGCCAATGTTATCCGACCAGGACAGCTCACCAAAAATATGGGACGGCGAAGGCACGCACAGCTTGGTCTCACGGTCTTCAGCCAGAGTCTGAAGCTTGCGGTAGGCATGAAGGAAATGATGGTTCTTCGCACCCAATTCACCGGTAATGTGCAGACCGATATCTTTTCGAGTCTCATATTTGGAAGCTCCGTCCGTATCTCTGAAGAATTATCCATGAACAGCAATATAGCGTTCAATCCCCTGGAAGCTCCAGACAAATTCCAGATGCCACATCGATTGGGAATATTCCCCATCCGTAAGAATGGACAGCCCATTCTCGCTCTCTTGCTCGACTACAGTCTGAATCGCCTCATCCTCACACTGCTCATAGCCCTGGAAATCATGGTAAAAAGGATAGCTAATATCATCCCGATGCTCAATTTGCTGTTTATATTCCAATAAATTCGCCGGCCGCAGCAGGCTGCCTACGATCTGAAGTCTGTTGCACATATATAGTCCTCCTCTATTCTCACACATCTCATTCTCTTGTGTTTAAATTCTAGCATGGAGGACTTAGAGGTACGTAACACTTAAAAATGAATCTGGTTATAGTGAAAGGTTATAGTGCACCAGCCCGGATATCCAATCTCTGCTCACTTCGTAAGACAATCGTAATACTTAGCTTAGAGAATCGTAAGCTGTCTTGCTTATGCTGTTCATGTAATCAAATAAAGCGATGGAGTGTGATAAACATGGTTAAAGGTAAACCAGGCAAAAGGTTAATGATGACGGCGGTATTGGTGCTCTCTCTGGCGGTGTCCGGAATAGCCGGTGCGGCAGGAATGAAAACGATGAAAAAGAATGGCATGGAGCTAGTGAACTTAAGACAGGCGGCCGGGATGTACGGCTATAGCATCGAGTGGAACAGCAAAGACCGGTCCGTGTCCCTGGTGTACATGGACAAGATGATGGATGACGACAAGATGATGGACGATAGCAAGATGATGGACGATGGCATGAAGCCGATGGGCAAAATGATCAAGGTATGGATTGGATCGAAAAAGATTATGGTCGACGGTATGGCTGTCAGCCTGAATATGGCCCCTGCTCTTTACGATGGCAGCACTTATGTGGTGGACATGGTAGTTGCAGACTACATGAAGCCTGCCAAGGCTATGAAATAAGACGGACTGAGCGGTACCATCACCATATGCTATGATGGAGTCAAATGTATTTTTCCGGATATGGGGTGGGTTAGTGTGAATGAACGAGTACTGGTCGCTGATGACGATTCAAATATTACCGATGTGTGCCGCAGGTATCTTGAACGGGAAGGTTACCTGGTGATCACCGCCAAAGACGGATTAGAGGCGCTGGAGCTATGGCGAAGTCAGACTCCCAGCCTGATTGTGCTCGATCTGATGATGCCGCATAAGAATGGCTGGGAAGTGTGCAACGAGATCCGGCAGACTGAAGATGTCCCGATCATTATGCTGACGGCCCGCGGGGAGGAACAGGACCGTCTGATGGGGCTGACCATGGGGGCTGACGATTATTTGACCAAACCCTTCAGTCCAAGAGAACTGGTGCTGCGTGTGCAGGCGATCCTGCGTAGAATGCGAGTTGTTCAGGCATCGCCCGTTACCGCCGCTGAACACACCATTAAGTATGAAGGACTTACCGTGGACGTAGCGAAGCGTACGGTGGAGGTCAGCGGGCAAGTGATTGACTTGACGGTTACAGAGTTCGAGATGCTGTACTTGCTGGCAAGTCATCCTGGCCAGGCGTTCTCGCGGACCCAGATTCTGAGCAAAATATGGGATTTCAGCTACGAAGGAGATACCACCACAGTTACCGTGCATATCCGGAGATTAAGAGAGAAGATCGAACAGACTCCCTCTGATCCGAAATTTATCAAGACGGTCTGGGGAATAGGCTATAAGTTTGCGGGTGATGGCATCTAATGAAACTGCGTACGTATTTATTGTTGTCCAGCCTCACGGGGATTGGCGTATTGCTCATCTGTTTATTCGTCAGCTACTCCAAAATGCTGCTCACCATCGATCAATTCTATTGGTTGTCCGGTATAACGGCCGGTGTAGGCTTGCTCTCTTTCATCCTGCAGCATTTGCTGACACGGCCGTTAGAGAAATCCATTGCACGGATTACACAGCAGACGGTGCGAATTGCCGAAGGGGATTTCCATACCGAAGTCCCCTTAATCGGCCCGCAGGAGTTCAAGCTCTTGGCACAGCAATTCAATGTAATGAGCTTCAGGCTGAAGGAAAGCTTCGACAATCTGCACCATTCTGAATCCGCACGGCGGGAACTGATTGCGAATGTCTCCCACGATCTGCGGACCCCCTTGGCCTCCATTCAATCGTTTGTTGAAGCGCTGGAGGACGATGTCATTCAGGATGAAATTACCTTTCAACGTTATCTGAATACCATCCGGCTGGAGACGAAGCGGCTCGGGGGGCTGATTCATGATCTATTTGAATTATCCAGTCTGGAAGCCAAAGGTGAAATCTTCGACCCGCTGCCTTGTCATGCCGATGAGCTGCTGATCAGTACTCTGGAGAGCTTCTCGTTTCACCTCGCGGAGAAGAAGCTGAACGTGGAGATTGATCTGCCGGATAAACTGCCTGCCGCTCTGATGATGCCTGCGCAGATTAAGCGGGTCTTATCCAATTTATTGCAGAATGCCATTCAGCATTCACCTGTGGAAGGGAAGCTCGTTCTGGCTGCCGCTGAGGAGGGTCAATACCTGCGAATCTCAGTGACCGATGAAGGTCAGGGAATTGAAGCAGAGGAGACCGCACGTATATTTGAACGATTCTACCGGATTGATAAATCACGCAGCAAGAACAACGGGGGCGCCGGTCTGGGCCTCGCCATCGCACAATCGATTGTTGAGCTTCATGGCGGCGAAATTGGGGTGCACAGTGTTCAGGGAGCAGGCAGCTGCTTCTGGTTCACTGTTCCCATCTATACCAGCCGATAAGCCTTAGGCTCAGGGTAAGCAGCATTTATTAAGGTGGTGACTGATTTGGCCGGTGATTCTATTTTTCTGTTCGGCGTATTCGGCGCAGGGCTGTTATCGTTTTTTGCGCCATGTATTCTGCCGTTGCTTCCGGTATATGTGTCTTATCTGTCAGGAAGCCTAGCAGACGGCACGAATCAGGGAGTGGCTGACACCAGCTCCTTCCGGTTTCGTTCCAGTTTTATGATGCGGACGTTATTGTTTGTGCTTGGACTATCTGTAGTCTTCATCTTACTTGGTTTCGGTTCCGGCATCCTTGGCAATATCATATCCAGCCCGAGATTCATTGCCATCTGCGGAGCTATCGTTATCTTATTTGGGATCTATCAGACAGGCTTGATCAAGTTATCTTGGCTGGAACGGGAAAAAAAGCTATCCAGCAATCGTGTTACACAGGGTGGATATATAGGTGCTTTCCTGCTCGGTCTGACGTTCAGCTTCGGATGGACTCCCTGCATCGGCCCGGTACTCGCAGGCATTCTCAGCATCGCTGCCGGTGAAGGCTCTCCTGCTTATGGAGGCTTCCTCATGTTCCTGTATACGCTCGGTTTAGCTATCCCCTTCCTGGTCATGTCCGTATTCTCGGAAGTTCTGGTGAAGCGGATTCGCCGCTTGTACAGATTCATGGGAGGAATCAAAATCGCGTCCGGCTGTATGCTGATTGTAATGGGACTGCTGCTCATGACAGACCGGCTGAATACGATTGTCGGCTGGATTCAATAAATCGCTAGGAGGGTTAGCTATGAGGAGTGCGTGGAAATGGATGGGATATGTCCTGGTGATTGGCGGAATGCTGTCGCTCCTGATGGCCTGTGGTACGAAGCCGAACGCACCCGCCGGCAATACCGGCTCCCCCGCTGCAATGGACAAAGGAAAGCCTGCACCTGATTTTGCATTACAGGATCTGAAGGGTAACTCCCTTCAACTGTCGGATCTACAGGGTAAGAAAGTGTATGTGAAGTACTGGGCTTCCTGGTGTTCCATCTGTCTGGCCGGACTTGAGGACCTCAATACCTTGGCCGGGCAAGAGAATGATTTCCAGGTCATCACGATTGTTACACCGGATGCCAAGGGAGAAAAGTCTTCCAAGGAATTTACGGAGTGGTTCAACAGACAGTCTTATGACAACTTAACCGTACTTTTGGATGAGGATGGGGTATGGGCCAAGAAATTTGAAGTTAGGGCATTCCCTACCTCCTTTTATATTGATGCAGACGGAAATCTAGTGAAATCACTCCCGGGTCATGCTTCCAATGAGCAAATTATCAAGACCTTCGGGGAAATGACGTCCACGGTCCGCACTGTCAAGACCACTGCCATTGCTGATAAGGATCTGCACAATCTGTACCTGGCGGGCGGCTGCTTCTGGGGTGTGGAGGCTTATATGTCCCGCATTCAGGGGGTTCAGGATGTCACCTTGGGTTATGCCAACGGGGAAGGCGAGAATCCGGCCTATGAAGATGTCATTCGCGGGGACCGGGG
Organism: Paenibacillus sp. IHB B 3415; assembly: GCF_000802655.2. NCBI lineage: Bacteria > Bacillati > Bacillota > Bacilli > Caryophanales > Paenibacillaceae > Paenibacillus > Paenibacillus sp. IHB B 3415. The sequence goes on from NZ_JUEI01000003.1 coordinate 93,808, forward strand.
GTTCGCGGAGACCGTTCATGTGAAATATGATCCGAAGCAAGTGACGCTCCAGCAATTGCTGGAATCTTATTTTAAAGTGGTTGATCCTACCAGCCGGAATAAGCAAGGCAATGACAGAGGCGTTCAATATCGGACTGGAATCTATTATTCGTCCCCTGAGGATGCAGCCATCATTCAGCAGGCCGTAGATCAGGAGCAGGCGAACTATGATAAACCCATAGTAACGGAAGTTCTGCCTCTGAAAAACTATTATCTGGCCGAGGAGTACCATCAGGATTATCTGGAGAAGAACCCGAACGGATACTGCCACATTGACTTAAGTATTCTGGATGAGCAAGCGGTTGTGATTGATCCTGCCCAATACCCCCGCCCCTCCGATGAACAATTGAAGGAACAATTAACCGCTGAACAGTATGCGGTCGCTGTCAACAATGATACCGAACATGCCTTCAGCAACGAATACTGGGACAATTACGAACCCGGCCTGTATGTCGATATCACGACTGGAGAGCCCTTATTCACCAGCCGGGACAAATACGATTCCGGTTGCGGATGGCCCAGCTTCACGAAGCCGGTTACCCCTGAGGTGGTAACTTACAACACAGACACCAGCTTCGGCATGGAACGCACCGAGGTCCGCAGCCAATCCGGCGATATCCACCTGGGTCATGTGTTCGATGACGGCCCCGAAGACCGCGGCGGCAAACGCTACTGCATCAACAGCGCCTCCATCCGCTTCATCCCCCTGGACCAGATGGAAGCGGAGCATTACGGGTATTTATTGGGACTGGTGGAGTAGATCAAGTGGAGATTTATACAGATTCTTAAAAAGATCGCCCTCCATACGCTCAAGAGAGCTGTGTGGAGGGCGATTGTTGTTTGTTACTTTACTTAACCCCAATATTGCAGGGCAATCTCTTGTCCTTGTCTAATCTTCGCCCACTGCTCATCTTCCGTTAATTCATTCCCGCCATCACAGGACGCGAACCCGCATTGATGGGACAGTAACAATCTGTCCTTATCAATAATTTTTGATGCTTCATCAAGCATTTGAACTACACGGGCCTCATCGTCAAGCGTATTCGTTTTGGAAGACAGTAAGCCTAATACAATTTCCGTCTCCGGCTTATCTTTGAACACCGCTAGCGCCTCAAGGGAGCCTGCACGGTCATCATCCCATTCCAGGAAGAAGCGGTCGTACTTCAGCTGCTTCAGGAACAGATTCGCAATCTTGGCATACGAGCCGCCGCCCATATTACGGGAATCGTAGTTGCCGCGGCAGTTATGCGTCCACATTTTGAGGCCTAAGCTATGACCATAATCAATAATGGTGTTGTTGATGTCAATAAATTCTGCAGCCAGACCCTGTACTTCCTCATGATTGATTTTCTCACCGGTAAATGGAGAGTTCGGGTTATCATCGGCAAATAACTCCCATAAGCAATCGTCGAATTGCAGAATTTGTCCTCCGGCAGCAGCGAATTCCCCTACAAAATCCTTATAGGCCTTAATCAAACCGGCCTTCAGCTCATTTCTGTCCTTATACACTCCTGTACTGCCAATGTTATCCGACCAGGACAGCTCACCAAAAATATGGGATGGCGAAGGTACGCATAGCTTGGTCTCACGGTCGCCGGCAAGAGCTTGAAGCTTCTTATAGGCATGAATGAAATGATGGTTCTTTCCGCCCAATTCACCTGTAATGCGCAGACCGATATCTTTTCTGGTCTCATATTTGGAAGCTCCATCTATATCTCTGAAGAAATATCCATGATCCGCGATATAGCGGTCAATCCCCTGGAAGCCCCAGACGAAGTCCAGATGCCACATCGATTTGGAGTATTCCCCATCCGTAAGAATGGACAACCCGTTGTCTCTTTCTTTATCCACTACGGCCTGAATGGCCTCCGATTCACACTGCTCATACCCCTGAAAGTCCTGGTAAAAGGGATACTGGATATCATCACGGTGTTCAATCTGCTGTTTATATTCTAATAGCTCCGCCGGACGCAGCAGGCTGCCTACGATTTGAAATCTATTGCACATATATAGTCCTCCTCTATTCTCACACATCTCTTTCTCTTGTGTCTAAATTCTAGCATGGAGGTCTTAGAGGTACGTAACACTTAAAAGTGATATCTGGCTATAGTCAAAAGGTATAGTAAGGATCTGTTATGTAGTGTCCGTACCATTTTTCCTCCGTGCCGACACAAATAGACTTTTCCCGGTGTGAATTCTAATGACTCGAACCGTCTCAGTTCCGAACACAAACAGCGGCTCCTAGAGAATTAGTATTCTCTAAAGAGACATTATCTACTTCAATGAGTACACCTTCTAGCAGCTCATTGGTATCCGCATCCTTCACGGTCAGCGTAAGCGGATGGACCTGCGCCGGTTGCGGATTACCCGCACCTGAATTCACAGTAATAGTATGAGTAGTGTAATAATTCCCCGGCAATACAGCTTTGATTGTAATCGTTCCAGCTGGTGCTCCTTGATCAATGAGCAGTTGGTTGCCCACAATCCGCTTGCCTACCGAATTTTCTTCTACAATTGATAATTGAACATAATCTGGAGGATAAGACGCCTCCCCGTTCTCAAAGGTAACCAGTATCTCTGCCTCATACGATTCATCCGTAACATCAATAGTATCCTCCAGGCCTCTCAATCCAGCAGGAGTATACTTCATAATATTTGCATCCTCTTTCAATACCAGATCAGCCGCATGTATCATGCCCGTCGGTATGACCATAGCAAACACCAGCAACAAGGCGATTATCCGTTTAAATCTCAATCCCTTTTCCTCCATTATTTTCATTTTTTCTACATCAATTTATTCTACACGACAGCGCTAAACGTAGAATAAAGAACAAAATCACCCTAACGGGTGAATAACGTTCTAGCCAGCGGTTATT